>LUQU01000099.1 GCA_001628005.1 SAR86 cluster bacterium REDSEA-S09_B4 | reverse complement strand
ATCAGCTGATAACAGTGAGTTATCCAGCTGGTATAGAAAGCATCGTTTTCCAATTCGGAATGCTATCTTTTTTCTGGATTGTAGCAATGTATGGCACTGAAGAAGTCGCTGCCTATAATATTGGCGTTAATATACTAATGTTATCTTTTATTCTGGGAAATGGTTTTTCCGTTGCTGCTGCTACGTTGTCTGGGCAATTTTTAGGAGCATCAGACCCAGATGCTGCCTATAAGAGTGGATATCAATCAGCTGGGATGACCATGTTAGCTATGAGTTTGAGTGGACTTTTATTAGCTTTTTTTGCTGAACCTATAGCTTGGTTTTTTATCCAAGATGAAGAAGTAGTCAAATTTGCTGTTATATTTGTTTGGATTTTTGCTCTGTCTCAACCTTTTATGGCATTGGAGTTCTCTCTTGGAAGCACCTTAAGGGGAGCTGGGGATACAAGATCTCCTATGGTAATAACTATTATTGGTTTGTTATTAATAAGAGTTCCTTTAGCCTTCTTGCTCTACTACTTGGAGATGCCAGTACAATGGATTTTTGCCACTCTGATAATAGATTATTTTGTTAAAGGAATTTTACTTATTGCTCGATACAGGTCTAAAAGATGGATGAAAGTGCTAAAAGTTTCTTCCTAGATTTATAATGATCGGATGAAGTATTGTTCTCTTATTCTTCTACTCATTGTACTAACTGCGTGTAATCAAAAAGAAGAAATTCAAATTACTCCGGCACTGGTACCAGAAGATTTAATCAATCATAGTCAGGAATTTAAAAAAGGAGTTTTATCTTTTAATGATGCCATTCATGTAGCCATTGGCTTCTCTTTAGCTAATTCTATTATGGTGGAAGCTGAGAGCGGAAAAATAATTATTGATACTACTGGAACTATAGAAACAGGTAGAGAAGTAAGATCTATATTTGATCGACTAAATCCTTATCCAATTAAAGCAGTTATTTATACTCATAATCATGGCGATCACGTCTTCGGTGCAAAGGCATTTGTAGACAACGAAGAAACTCAAGTTATTTCTCATGAAACAACGGAGGACTATATAAATAGAATACTAGGAATTTTGAGACCCATTATTAACAAAAGATCTTCACGAATGTTCGGCTCAGTTTTCCCTGAAGAAAGTATAGAAAATAATGGTATAGGTCCTTTCTTAGAGATAGGAAAAGGTGGACGACAAACCAGTCTAGTCTATCCAACTACAAAATTTGATGATTTCTTAGAATTAAATATATCTGGATTAGACATCCAACTTTACCATGCACCAGGTGAAACTAATGATCAAATCTTTGTATGGATTCCTAAATACAAAGCTTTATTTCCAGGGGATAATTTTTATAAGGCCTTTCCTAATCTTTATACCATAAGAGGAACCCCATACAGAGATCTTGCAGGGTGGGTAAAAAGTATAGACTTAATGAGATATTTACAGCCTGAGTTGTTGATACCAAGCCACAGTAAACCAATTGAAGGATCAGAAGAAATTTTAAAAAATCTAACCGACTATAGAGACGCTATCCAATATATCCATGATCAAACGGTACGTTTAATAAATAAAGGAATGACTCCTGACCAGATAGCCAACCTTATTAAATTACCTGAACATCTTGCAAACTCACCTTTTTTGAAAGAGTTTTATGGAACTCCTGAATGGTCTTCTAAAAATGTGTTTTCAGGTTACTTGGGTTGGTTTGATGGCAATCCCTCAACACTTAACCCTATTCCAAAGGCTGAAGAAGCAAAAAATATAATAAAGTTAATTGGAGGAAGATCTAAATTATTTGATGAAGCAAAAAGATCTTTAGAAAACAAAGAATATCAATGGGTTCTGCAATTAACTGATTATTTACTGTTAGATGACCCTAATGATGAAGAAAGTACACAAATTAGGACTGAAGCTCTGAAATTTTTAGGCGAAAGTAGTTCTAATCCTAATGCTAGGTATTACTATCTATCGAGTGCAGAAGAACTTTTACCTGCTTATAAAGAACCGCCTTTACTTAAGCCCACAAAGGAAATTATTGAAAGCTTGCCCATAGAGGTAGTTTTTGAAATATTAAAAGTAAGTTTGATACCTGAAAAAGCGGTTAATAAAAATCTTCATTTATCTATTAAGTTTACTGACTCTCTTAAATCCTTCTCATTGATTCTTAGAAAAGGAGTACTTGAAGTGCAACCTTTTGAAATTAAAGGATCTGATGTACAGGTAGAGACAGACGAAGTATCTTGGAAAGAAGTAGTCACAGGAAATAGGAGCCTTCCCGTATCTATGGCAACTGGCTTAATGACAGTTACAGGGGATAGAGTTAGCCTTATAACCTTCTTTAATTCTTTTAGGGAGTAGAAATATGTCAACTGAATCAGAACTTAATATATTCTTGGAGAATCAAGTAGGAGTAATTGAAATCAACAGACCTCCTAATAATCATTTTGATCATCAGCTTATTTCTCAGATTGCTGATTCTTTTGAAGATTTTGATAAAGATAATAATTGCAGATGCATAGTTCTTTGCTCTGAAGGTAAACATTTTTGTGCTGGAGCAAATTTTGGAAAAGATAGGGATATGCAAGATAAAACTGATCCTTATTCAGAGCTATATACTCAGGCAGTTAGACTTTTTAGAAATAAAAAACCTGTAATTGCTGCTGTTCAGGGGGGAGCTATTGGGGGTGGTTTGGGGCTCTCTTTAGTGGCAGATTTTAGAATAGGGTGCTCAGAATCTAGATTTAGTGCAAATTTCTCTAGATTAGGGTTCCATCAAGGTTTTGGGACTACGGTTACCTTACCAAGGGTAGTTGGTAATCAAAGTGCAGCCATGATGATGTTAACGGGTAGAAGGCTAAAGGGAGAAGAGGCGTTAGACATAGGTCTTATAGATTATCTTGTTCCACAAACAGAGGTAAGAACAAAGGCAATAGAATTAGCAGAAGAAATATCAGAATCAGGACCATTAGCAGTTCAATCTATAAGGGCAACTATTAGAACTGGATTAGCAGATGAAGTAGAGAAAATAGTTTCCTGGGAATTATCTGAACAAATGCGCCTTCAATCCACTGGGGATTTTAAGGAAGGTATAAAAGCTTCTTTAGAAAGAAGAAAACCTAACTTTAAAGGTTCATAAGTATGAAATTTCCTTCTTTTGACTTAGAGAGGATTCAATCAATATATGAGAATTCTGTTGAAATTAATCTTACAGAAAGCGGCATTGAGCCCCTATCTCTTAAAGAATTGATGAATCCAAAAGAACTAGAAGAATTATTAAATTTACCTTTAGGTTACGGGTATACACAAGGCACTCCTTTATTAAGACAGAGAATCTCTAATCTATATGAAGGGGTTGATGAAAATAATATACTTGTAACTTCTGGATCTTCTGAAGCTATCTTCTTGTCAGCTCTCTTAACGGTATCAAAAGACGATAGGGTTGTAATGATGACACCGAATTATCTTTCTTTTAATGGAGTTGCCGAAGCCTTAGGTGCAGAAGTTGATTATGTTCCATTACTAAAAAAAGAAAAATGGGAATGGGATTTAGATTGTTTGGATGAAGCAGTCAGTGATAAAACAAAAGTAATATCCGTCTGTAATCCTAATAACCCAACTGGATCAGTTTTAAACCTTGAACAGATGTTAAAGATTGTAGAGATAGCAGGTAGGGTAGGTGCTTATTTATTAGTTGATGAGGTTTACATAGGTTCAGAGCTTGGATCAAATCACACTAAAAGCTTTTTAGGTATGTATGAAAAAACAATTGTTACTTCAGGTCTTTCAAAATCGTATGCACACCCAGGATTACGAATTGGTTGGATAATCTCAGGTAAAAGATTTGTTGAAGAAGCTTGGGCCATTAAAGATTACACCACCATAGCCAGTTCTAGTCTTTCTCAACACATAGCAACTAAAGTATTAGAACCAGAAACTATTACAAAATTAAGATCAAGGACAAAAGTATTATTAAATAAAAACTTAGAAACTTTCAGTAAATGGATTCTTCCTTACTCAAATCACCTCTCTTTTTTAAAGCCAGAAGCAGGTGGCTTTGCGTTTGTTGAATACGATATGGATATAAACAGCACGGATTTAGTTCATGATTTAAGAAAAAATGAAGAAGTTTTTATTGTACCGGGAGATAGCTTTGGAATAGATAAATACTTTCGTATAGGTCTTGGACATGAATCTATAGGTTTCAGTAAAGGTTTAGACCTTTTGTCTGAAGGATTAACCAGAGTATTCCCTGAAAAATTCACTTAGTTTAATTCTATGAAGTTATACGATTACAATGGTGCTCCTAATCCACGAAGGGTTAAGATCTTTGCCGCTGAAAAAGATATTCAGCTTGAATTAATTCAGTGTGATCTAGCTAAAGGAGAACATAAAACACCAGAGTTTATTGTTAAGAGCCCAAGTGGAAAGATTCCTGTTTTAGAGTTAGATGATGGTCGTTGTATTTCAGAATCAGTCGCTATTTGTCGTTATTTAGAAGAGATACACCCAGAGCCAAATTTATTTGGTTCTACTCCTTATGAATTGGCTTATATTGAGAGCAGGAACCGACATCTTGAACTTGAACTCTGGACGCAAATAGGAATCTCATGGGTGAATGGTCCAATAGTAGGTAGATTAGGTAGATTTAAACAGATAAAAGAAGCAAAAGAATCTAGCGATAAGAATACAGGAAAGTTTTATGAAAGACTCAATGATGAATTAGCTGTCATCCAGTTTGTAGCAGGTGATAGATACACCGTTGCTGACATTACTCTTTTAACAGCAATAGACTTCGCTACAGCCATGGTAGATTTAAAACCAGATCCAGACTTAACTAATTTGTACAGATGGCATAAGGAAGTTTCAGAACGGCCCAGCTCAAAGATGTAGAAGAAAAGAAGAAGGAAATTAAACTACAAATGCATTTGGATATAGAACTTTAAAGTTCTTAGAAAAGAATTTTTCACGATCTTCTTCAGTTAAGGTTTCTGTTGAGCGACTAAATCGGCCAATAGGATCACGGCCACCTTCCGCGTGTGGGTAATCCGATGAAAACATATACAAATCAGGATTTGATTCAGACACAAGCTGCGTGACATCTTCAAAAGGGTAGGGAGTAAATCGTAGTTGTTGAGCTATTTGTTCACTGGGTCTCCGTTTCATTTTAGCTAACTGAGGCTCAGAACGAGACCAGATCTCTACTGCATGATCTAATCTTCTAATCATGTCAGGGACCCAACCCGCGCCTATTTCAATTACACCACCTTTTAGATTGGGATGAGTTTCCAACACCCCATCTAAAACCAGAGTAGATATAAAACGGTTAGAGGCAAAATGGATTGCCGTGAGATCTTTACTTCCAATTACTTCAGCACCACCTCGTGCTGATAAATTGCTAGGCGTTCCATCATTCATCCATTTATCACCTATAGTTAATGGAGAGCTGCCAACATGCAAAATAAAAGGTAAGCCAGCTTCAGCAAGTGTGGCCCAAAGGTAGTGATGGTCTGGATGACCGGGTGAGCGTCCTCCAGGTGCTTCAGCTGCAATCCATATAGCTCCCAGATTAAGTTTAATGGCTTGTTCAATTTCTACTAAAGCTCTAACAGGATCTTGAAAAGGTACCATGGCGACACCTATCAATCTGGAATCCTTCTCACAAAAGGCTTGCATAGCACGATTGTGAGCAGCAGCAGCACCATAGGCAATATCATCATTAGAGGCCCCAAAAATTAAACGAGCACAAAATGAAGAAAAAATTACCTGCTTTTGAAAGCCTAAGAGATCCAGAGCTTGACTACGTTCTTTGCCATTAAAAGCTCCCAAAGCATCATGCCACTTAGGACCTTTTGTTAGGTTATCTCCCAGTTCTAAAAGTCGCTTAACATTCTCTGGTCTATGACCCTTCTTACCTTCGTGAGTATCTGGATTAAACTGACCTGTAAGTGATTTCTTTAGGTTAGGTAGGATATCAAGGGTATCCGCACTAGCATGGGCACTAAGAAAGTCTGGCAACTCCATTAAATGACTGTCGGCATCAAAAATTATACGATTACCAGCATATGTCATCACACCACCGAACTGATCTATTTTTTTTGGTACCCATTCATTACTATTTTGATAGCTTTAACCATAAACATCAAGACAGCAAGACCCTAACCAAATTTCCCTGCTTCAAAATTCCATTAACGCCAACTCCAAGTAAAATAGTAGAATGCTTGCCATATTAAATGGAGGGTTGGCAGAGTCTGGTTGAATGCACTGGTCTTGAAAACCAGCAAGGTGTTAAAGCCTTCGGGGGTTCGAATCCCTCACCCTCCGCCAGTTTCTATCAATAGTTTTAATTCTTCCCAAGCTTTTTGTGAGGTGATGCTATTCATCTTCGAGTCAGAGGAAATTATATGAGTTTGGTTATTACCTCGAGTTCCAATCAATTTTTCATTTGTAACTGAGTACAAGGTAACCGAAGGTTTTCCTAACAAAGCTGAAAGGTGAGCTAAACCTGTATCGGAGCATATGCATCCGACAGCATTTTCAATGATATAAGCAGTTCTATTTAAAGATTGAGTTGGCATTGCTAAAGCTTCAGTACTAATTGAAGCGATTTCTTGAGCTCTTTTGAATTCCTCTATTGAACCTGAGGGAAGTATGGCCGTATAGCCTTCACTATTAATTAATTTAATCATTTCCTGCCACCGTGATATAGACCACATTTTAGTAGGCCAGCTTGCGTTATGAACTAAGAAAAGATATTTATTTGGTAGCTCAAGATTTGGTGTTTCGAAGTTTTCATTATGGATTCCATAATCTATATTTTTAGCGTCAAATTCATAGTTAAGACTAAGTGCTAAGAGCTGTCTTTGTCTTGAAATAGCATGATTTTTTTTAGAGATCTTATGTTTAAACCTATAAGCAAGATGTGATGGGTATTCCCGTGCACTATCTTTATCCAAGCCATGCACAGAATTTTTTACAAGAAAAGATACAGCAGCACTTTTAAGATTATTTTGCATATCAATAACTGCATCGTAATTTGTATTATTGAGTGTAGATTTAATGCTTTTTAACTCATTTATCAGACTTGTAGAAAAAATATTCTTTTTCCAACTACGATGGTTAGTAGTAATAACTGATTTCACTTTTGGGTGCCACAAAGGGACTTCAGAAAAATTTTCATCTACCACCCAGTCAAATTCTATATTTGGTATTTTTTTTGCAGCATCTGTTAATGCAGGGAGGGCATGAATTAAATCACCCATAGAAGTTAATTTAATAATAAGTACTCTCATGCTACTAAGAGAGCTTCTTAAAAAAAGAGCTTAGTTTGTGTCTAATTTTATGTTGTGAGAGTGCCTCTCTATACAAATAGTTAAGCTGAATTGAACATCTCTTCCCTTCAAAAGGAATGAATCCATGCCAACAATTATTAGTAACTTTAAAGGCAACCATACTACCCATCGATGCAGGAATTTCTGTAATATAATTATCAATGTTATCTTTTTCCTTTAACATTCTTAAAAGACCACTGCTTTTATCCCATTTTTCATTCAAATAAAGCAGTACAGTAATAATTTTTGTTTTTGAATCAGAATGTATTTTTCCATCCTTAATTCTGGAGTACCCCCTGAAAGTACTTACAACAGGTTTATCTTTTAGGTCTACCTGAAATTTACTTTCTAGAATTGAACGCATCTGATCCCCTTCTAGACAATCAATTAAAGATTGTATGCTCTTTCCATAAGAGACTGAGTCAGATGGAAAACTACCCCCTTTATCTATGTTTGGAAAATCTGTAGCTATTTTTCTATGATCTTCCTTATTTAAAAATACATCTTGGATTGCAAAGAAAGGGTAGAACTCAGAATTTATTTCTGCTTTCCTAATTAGTTCAAAATTAAGCATTTAAAGTCTTAGAATTTTTTGATTCCACTTCTATAACTTTTTTAATAT
>LUQU01000098.1 GCA_001628005.1 SAR86 cluster bacterium REDSEA-S09_B4 | reverse complement strand
GACCTCTCCCTTGCAACTCAGGGAGTTATGGTCAGCCAATACAACACAGGCGTTAATTATTCACTTGGTATAGGTATTCATGTAGATTTAGAAAAAGGCGTCTTTTGGTTTCAAGAGGCCTCCAGGCAAGGACACTCAAAAGCTCCTTTTAATTTAGCTATTCTTTATGCAAGGGGCGGTAAAATTTTAAAAGATTTAACTTTGTCAGAGACTTATTTTCTTTTGTCTGCCGAAAGAGGCAATAAAGAAGCAAAAAACTTTATGAACAAGGTTTATGCCTCGAAGTTTAAAGATGGCGAAGATGCTATAGACAAACTATGTTGCCCTCCTCTTTTGCTCCATGCCACCGCTCTGCCCTTTGTGGAATAAGCGTGAAAAAAGAATTTCGTCCTCAACTAACCCCTCAAGAAATGCTTGAATTAGGTGTGTTTGGAGGCTGGTATTTTAAAGGTGACATTAGAGAGTATCCCAAAGCTTGGTTTAAAAAAGCGAAACTAAGCGATGATGGATTTAATGAGAAGCTGAATTATTTTGAAATCAGGTCTGGACAGACTATGTCTGTGTGGAAAAAGAAGGGGTGGATAACGCCGGAAGATCCCCTGGGTTGGTTTCAGTGGTATTGCAGATATTTTTTAGGAAGAAGGATTCCTGGTGTAGATGATTTCCAGATTAAAAGATGGAAAGCTTTTGGGCCACGCCATATAGGTGGAATTACTTCCAACTGTGAAAAAGGAGATATATTCTGCAGACCCAGGCAAAGACAGGCCTTACTTCAGTGGTCTTATGATCCCTTTATTTAGTGGTTACGGAGTATATTGAAACAGTGAATTAGGCTTTTTGGTTTTCATTGATTAAGCCACGTCCACAACAAAAAAACATAAAGCCCAGCAAGCTTAACTCAAAGCTTTAGACAAACTTCCTGCATCATGCAGCGCGTAAAGATCATCGCATCCACCTATATGAGAATCGCCAAACCAAATTTGAGGAACTGATGTTTTGCCAGCTTTGGCAGCCATTTCTTCTCTAAGTTTTGGTTTTAAATCTACAGAAATTTCATTAAATGAAACGCCGAGCTTATTCAACAACCTCTTTGCTTTATAGCAAAATGGGCATGTCAGAGTAGTATAAATTGTTACTTCTTTCATAAATTAATTCGTCACTCTAAACTATTCCACTGTTACGGAGTATTTTTAACCCAACCTAAATTTAACATTCATAGATTATTGAAGTTTGTCAGCTTCCCGGGTCTGCGAGCCGACGTCTGCAGCGATGTCATTGGGGACGAGCATGGTCAAGGCGTAGTGGGCTATTTTCCATTCGCCGTTGATCAGCTGGACAACGCCAGTCCCCCTGCAATGTCCTAACTTTTCATTGAGCAGAATTTCATCAAACCAGCGTGTATTGCCGTCTCCCTCCCAGTTGCGCTCGACTACTGTGTAAGTCCATCCGTGACCATCTGCAAATGCCGGTTTGGCATAGGATTTAAATTCCTCTATGGTCCAGCGCTCACTTTTATCTGTTCCCAAAAAGACGGCATCCGAGCTGTAGCGGGCAAAGTAGGTCTGAAAATTCCCATCGTGTGCGTCCCGGTGAAGGCCATCTAACAGAGCATCAAGTTTTTCTTGAGCCCAACCACCGTGTGAAAACATCAACAAGGTTATGAGTATTATTTTTTTCATATTCTATAAATCAATTCGGCAAACGAAACCACTCTTTCATCTTTCAATTAAGATCAATCGCAAACTTTTTTAGAAGTTCTAAAGGCACTATATCTAAAGTTCTAATGTTTGTTTTCTTGATATACAACGTAGGCGCCATATCAGCTTCATAGGCTTCAGCCCACCTTTCAGCACACAAACACCAGCTATCGCCTTCTTTTACACCGGGAAAATTAAATTCTGGTCTAGGGGTGCTTAGATCATTTCCTCTTGCTTTAGAAAATTCTAAAAAATCATTAGTCATGCTTACACAAACTGTATGAATCCCCTCATCCCTCTCATCAGTATGGCAGAACCCATCCCTAAAAAATCCTGTGATAGGACTTTCACAGCACGACTCTATTTCTTCTCCAAAGACATTTTTTTGTTTTACTTCTGAATTCATAAATTTCTACTAACTATATCTAAAATAGCTTTTTTTATATCGTCTTGATTGTGGGGTGCTCTAAAAAAACCAGCATAATTGCCTTCCGGATTAATCAAAATAATACTGCCGGTGTGGTCTACACTGTAATGAGGGTCTTTACTATTCGAAATCGGACTAAAAGGAGCATTTACTCTGGTAGCGAAATTATAAATTTGATCTAACCCTCCAGTCAGACCAACTTTTAGCTGATCTGGACTATCTCTATCGGGGTCCACTGTAACCAGAAAAATTCTTATTTTTTCCTGATTCTCTATATCTAATCCTTTTTCGATTCTTGAAAGCATACTCATGGTTATAGGGCAGATATCTGG
The DNA here is from genome assembly GCA_001628005.1 of SAR86 cluster bacterium REDSEA-S09_B4. Lineage (GTDB taxonomy): Bacteria > Pseudomonadota > Gammaproteobacteria > Magnimaribacterales > Magnimaribacteraceae > AEGEAN-183. Next base: position 1,684 of record LUQU01000098.1, on the reverse strand, counting down.
ACAAAAAGTGAAGCCAAAAAACAGCATGTTCCACTTTCCCTTAAAATCTTGAGGCAGAAATTCTTTACCACCTGAATCAATCAGATTAAATGCACCAAGGTTTCGAGGTGGTTCGATTAAATAAAGGCCCATATCCTTTAGTTGTTCACTACTTAAATGGACCTTGGTAGTCATCTTATTAACATATAAAGATACAGCCACAAGCATCACTACTACACAGCTTGCAATCGTCCAAGTGAAATTACTTTTCATGTAAATATAAACCTATCAATTAACATTGAACTAAAAAGAAAGGCTAAATACCATATTGAATAAAGGAAAGCAGGTAATGCCTTTCTGTTTTCTGAATCCCTATAGAGGGCTATAACGTAATAAAGAAAAATTAGCCCCAAGATGGTGGCAGAAATGAAATAAATTATCCCAAACATCCCAACCGAAAACGGAAGAAGGCTGACCGCCATCAATAAGACAGTATAAAGGAGTATGTGTTGTTTTGTGAAAGGAATTCCTTTTTGCACGGGCAACATGGGTACCTCTGCTTCCCTATAATCGTCTACTTTATGGATTGCCAAAGACCAAAAGTGAGGAGGGGTCCAAACTAAAATAATTAATACCAACAAAAGAGCATTCGGATCTATAGAGTTACTTACAGCAGTCCAGCCCAAAAGGGGTGGCATTGCTCCTGCTAAACCACCTATTACAATATTTTGGCTTGTCATAAATTTTAAGTACTTGGTATAGATAAAGCCGTAAAAAATAAAGGTTAAGACAGTTAATATCCAGGTTAGGGGGTTAGTAAAATACAGAAGCAGAAAAGAGCCCAAGACAAAAAGAGCCACTGAGAAAACAATAGCCTGTCTTCTAGAAATATACCCTTTTACTATGGGCCTAGAAGAGGTTCTTTCCATTAAAGAATCCAGACGCACATCAAAAATATGATTTATAACTGCGGACGAAGCTGCTAAAAGACTAATGCCCATAAGGCCAGCAATAAACACTTCTATTGGTGGATAAAAATCTGAAGCTATCAACATTCCAGTTATACAAGAAACAAAGAGTAATGCCTGCACTCCCGGTTTAGTTAGCTCAAGATAATGCTTCCAGGTTCCGTTTTTGCTAGAAAGTCCTCCTAAGTTATGTGCAACGGCTATTAATAGAGGTAATTGAAAGATTATATTAGATACTCCCAGAAGTATCTGTACTAAAAGTAGCCCCATTAAAATTAAAGAGACCCCCTTATAATTATCTTTATAAATTTTCCAAGCCAGAAAGGATAAAAAAAGTGAAACGACCAAGGCACCTATCCTGTGGGTAAAATGTATTGCCGTTCTGGACTCCAAGTCCATCTGACCCCCTAGATAGTTGGGCCCTATGTCTTGAAAAAAGTTAAATCCTCCTAAAAAATTCATATTAGGAAATGCTTTTCCCTGACAAAGCGGAAAGTCTGTGCAAGAAAAGGCCGCATAATTTGTACTTGTCCAAGCCCCCAGGAAAATTTGAATAAAAACTAAAACTGAAGCAAAAGAAATTAAAGACTTAAGCTTTTTTGTAAACCTCCATTGATCGGCAAGACCGATGCCTTCATCAACTAATTTAAAATACAACAACCACAGCAATGTAGTAGTAATAAAGCCAAATAATAAATGAAGACTCACTATCTGAGGCCATAACTTTAGGCTAACAG
>LUQU01000097.1 GCA_001628005.1 SAR86 cluster bacterium REDSEA-S09_B4 | reverse complement strand
TGAGCGCATATCCCAATATTTCTATACAGTTCTAATGCAGTAGATCTAGCCATTTTTTTCTTCTGATTATTTGTTGTTAAAATCTAAAATGTGAGAATGCCCTATTAGCTTCTGCCATACGGTGAGTATCCTCTTTCTTCTTGATGGCTTCTCCCCTGCCTTCTGAAGCATCAAGTAATTCATTTGCTAACTTTAGGGTCATTGTTTTTTCTGGCCTTGACCTAGCACTATTAACTAGCCAGCGCATCGCTAAGGCTTGACGTCTAGAGGGTCTAACTTCTAAAGGAACTTGATAAGTTGCCCCCCCAACTCTTCTTGCTTTTACTTCTACAACTGGGCCGACTTCTTCAAGAGCTTTTTCAAAAACCTCTACAGGCTCTTTTTTAGATTTGGCTTCAATCTCATTCAAAGCTCCATATACGATTCCTTCAGCCAGTGATTTCTTACCATTTTTCATAATTTGGTTCATGAATTTAGCTACCTTCAAATTTCCATATTTTGGATCTGGAAGTATTTTTCTTTTCGGAGCTGCTTTTCTTCTAGACATTTTAGCACCATATTTGGATCTTCTCTGTTTTCTATCATCCACACCAGCTGCATCTAAAGTACCTCTTACAGTGTGATATCTAACTCCAGGTAAGTCTTTTACCCTCCCTCCTCGGATAAGAACTACAGAGTGCTCTTGAAGGTTATGCCCCTCTCCACCTATATAAGAAATGACTTCAAATCCAGAAGTTAACCTAACCTTACAAACTTTTCTTAAAGCCGAATTGGGTTTCTTTGGTGTTGTTGTATAAACCCTAGTACAGACACCTCGTTTTTGAGGAGAACCTTTTAAGGCAGGAACATCTGTCTTTAATTTCTTTCTTTTCCTAGGTTTTCTTATAAGTTGATTTACAGTTGACATTTTTTTTCTTGTAAAAATTTAAGGTCGCGCATTTTAAGTATAGCTAGTAGCTGCGTCAATCAATTACTCTATTTCTTCTTCACTCAATGCCTGACTTAGAGCTTCTTCAAGATCAATACTCTCAACTTCTTCTTCAATCTTTTCCTCTTTCATCATGGCAAGGCCAGTACCAGCAGGAATTAACCTACCTACGACTACATTTTCTTTTAGACCTCTTAAGTTATCTCTTCTACCCGTAGTTGCAGCCTCAGTCAAAACTCTAGTTGTTTCTTGGAAAGAAGCAGCGGAAACAAATGAATCAGTAGCAAGAGAGGCTTTTGTTATACCTAACAATAATCTTTTATATTTAATTTCTGCTTTCTTACTTTTAGAAAGTTCTTGATTGGTTTCCCTAACTTTAGAAAGTTCGGCTTGTTCTCCTAAAATAAAATCAGAATCTCCAGCATCAATTATTTCAACTTTGCGAAGCATCTGCCTTAATATCACTTCAATATGTTTTTCATTAATAGTTACTCCTTGGAGTCTATAAACTTCTTGTATACCGCTTACGACATATTCAGTAAGTTCTTCTAGGCTTCTTAGTTCCAAAATATCATGCGGACTTAAAGGCCCGTCAGAAACTACATCACCCTTTTCTATCTTCTCACCTTCAAACACATTTATATGCCTAGTCTTGGGAATGAGAGTGGCTAATTCTTCTCCAGATTCATTAGTAATAACCAATCTTTCTTTACCTTTAGTAGGTTTACCCCAAGAAATTACTCCACTAGCCTGAGCTAGGATAGCCGATTCTTTAGGTTTTCTAGCCTCAAATAAATCTGCAACTCTAGGAAGACCTCCAGTAATGTCTTTAGTTTTTGCAGACTCCTGAGATACCCTAGCCAATACACTACCTAATTCAATGTCTTGACCATCGTTGAGCTGAATAAATGCATTGCCTGGAAGAGTATAAATTGCTGGTACATCTGAATCAGGAATACTCTTTTCTTTTCCTCTAGCATCAACTATATGAATAGCAGGTTTCTTTTCTTGGGCTTCACCTTTAGCCCTTTCTGTTATATCTATAATCTCAATATTAGAAAGACCTGTTAGCTCATCTGTTTTAAGTCTAGCTGTTATCCCATCTTCTATGTCAACGAACTTCGCTTTACCGCCGACTTCTGCGATTATAGGCCTAGTTAATGGATCCCATTTAGCTAAGATATCCCCTTGTTTAATTTTAGAACCACTTTTGAAGTTTAGGGTTGTTCCGTAAGGTATCTTATATCTTTCAATTACTCTTCCATCCTTATCTTCGACATTTAATTCTGAAGATTGTGTTAAAGCTATAAAGGTATTATCTTTTCTTTTAATAGTTCTACAATCATAGACAATCTTTCCATCGATGCCTGCTTCAACATTATCTTCTGCAGAAGTACCAGAAGCCGCACCACCTATGTGAAAAGTTCTCATCGTTAATTGAGTTCCAGGCTCACCTATAGACTGAGCAGCAACTATTCCAACGGCTTCACCTACATTTGAATCATGACCTCTTCCTAAGTCTCTCCCATAGCACTTAGTACAAACTCCATAAAAAGTCTCACAATGTATAGTTGACCTTACTTTTATTTCATATACTCCGAGTTCATCTAATTTGTCTATTAAATCTTCATCAATGATGGTTCCTTCTTTTATTAAGACATCTTTTTTATTAGTCCCTAAGACTTTTTCTGCAACTGTTCTGCCCAAAACTCTGTCTCCTAAAGGAACTATTACTTCTCCTCCATCAATGATAGGTCTCATAACTACACCTTTAGATGTTCCACAATCATCTTCACTTAAAACTAAGTCTTGTGCTACATCAACTAGCCTTCTAGTCAAATACCCAGAATTTGCAGTTTTAAGAGCTGTATCAGCTAAGCCCTTGCGAGCTCCATGAGTTGAAATGAAGTACTGTTGAGCTGTGAGGCCCTCTCTAAAATTAGCTGTAATCGGAGTCTCAATTATAGAACCATCAGGTTTAGCCATTAGACCTCTCATGCCAGCTAACTGCCTTATCTGAGCAGGTGAACCTCTAGCTCCGGAGTCAGCAAACATAAAGACTGAATTAAATGAATCGCTAATAACAACATTTCCTTCAGAATCAGTTATTTCTTCAGAAGAAATATTATCCATCATAGATTTAGCAATCATCTCATTAGCTCTAGACCAAATATCTATGACTTTGTTGTATTTTTCACCTTTGGTAACAAGACCTGATGCAAATTGGGCTTCAATATCTTTCACTTCATTTTCAGCTTCGTTAACATAATCGTTTTTTTCTTCAGGTATCACAAAGTCATCTACACATAAAGAAGCCCCTGATTTCGTGGAGAACTCATAACCTAAATACATTAACCTATCTGCAAAAATTACTGTCTTTTTGAGACCAGATTTTCTGTAACAAACATCAATTAAACTGGAGATTGCCTTACTATCGAGTGTAGTATTAACAAGATTAAAGGGCATTCCTTCAGGCAATAGTTCGTACAATAAAGTTCTACCAAGGGTTGTTTCGATTATTTCTGTATCTTCATCGGGTATTTTATTTGGTCTTAATCTAACCTTTATTTTTGCATGAAGATCTACTGCATTTAGTTGGAAAGCTCTATTTGCTTCTTCTGGAGAAGACATAACCTGGCCTTCCCCTTTTGCATTTACTTTTTCTCTAGTCATGTAATAGATGCCTAGAACTACATCCTGAGAAGGGTCTATTATTGGCTTTCCATTTGCTGGCGAAAGTATATTATTTGTGGCCATCATAAGTGCTCTGCATTCTAGTTGTGCTTCTAGTGTTAGCGGAACATGAACAGCCATTTGATCACCATCAAAATCTGCGTTATAAGCCTTACAAACTAGAGGGTGTAATTGAATTGCCTTACCTTCAACTAAAACAGGTTCAAAAGCTTGAATTCCTAGCCTGTGTAAGGTTGGTGCTCTATTTAACAATACAGGATGTTCTCTAATCACTTCTGCTAGGATATCCCAAACTTCAGCTTCTTCTCTCTCTACCATCTTTTTTGCTAATTTGATGGTACTAGCCATCTCTAATTGCTGGAGCCTTCCAAAGACAAATGGTTTAAATAGTTCCAAAGCCATTTTTTTAGGAAGACCACATTGATGTAGTTTTAAAGTAGGTCCTACAACTATTACTGACCTTCCAGAGTAATCCACCCTTTTACCTAATAAATTTTGTCTAAACCTTCCTTGCTTTCCTTTAATCATGTCTGCTAGAGATTTAAGTGGTCTTTTGTTTGAACCTGTAACTGCCCTTCCTCTTCTACCATTATCCAAAAGTGCATCAACAGATTCTTGTAACATTCTCTTTTCATTTCTAGTAATTATGTCTGGAGCATTAAGATCAAGTAATCTTTTTAGCCTATTATTTCTATTAATAACCCTTCTATAAAGATCATTTAAATCTGAGGTTGCAAACCTTCCTCCCTCAAGAGGTACCAAAGGTCTTAAATCAGGAGGTAAAACAGGCAAAACTTCCATAACCATCCATTCAGGCTTATTACCTGATTCTTTGAAGGATTTTAATAACTTAAGCCTCTTAGTAATTTTCTTTATTTTTGCTTCAGATTTTGTATTTGGAAGTTCTTCTTGAAGAGAAGATATTTCAGAATCTAAATCGAGTTCGTTTAGTAATTTTTGTACTGATTCAGCTCCCATTCCTGCTTCAAATTCATCACCCCATTGCTCTAAAGACTCATAATATTCTTCATCTGAAAGTAATTGCCCTGGATCTAAATCAGTCATTCCAGGATCAATTACAATAAAAGATTCGAAATATAGAACTCTCTCAAGATCTCTTAAAGTTAAATCTAGGGCTAAAGCGATTCTCGAAGGAAGAGATTTCAAAAACCAAATATGAGCTACTGGGGCTGCTAACTCTATATGCCCCATCCTTTCTCTTCTAACTTTAGATAAGGTTACTTCTACACCACACTTCTCACAAACCACACCGCGATGTTTCATTCTTTTATATTTACCACAAATACATTCATAATCCTTTATGGGACCAAATATTTTTGAGCAAAATAATCCATCTCTTTCAGGTTTAAAAGTTCGATAATTTATAGTTTCAGGTTTTTTCACTTCCCCATAGGACCAGGATCTGATTTGTTGGGGCGAAGCAAGTCCAGCTCTAATGGAGTTATATTCAACCCCATGACCCTGATCTCTTAGTACATTGATTAAATCCTTCATTCCTATTCTCCTACTTCTCAACTGACTCAAGATCAATATCAATTCCCAGTGAACGTATTTCCTTGGTTAAAACATTAAAAGACTCTGGAATTCCAGCCTCCATTTCAAAATTTCCATCAACAAGGTTTTTATACACTCTAGTTCTGCCACTCACATCATCAGACTTGACTGTCAACATTTCTTGAAGGGTATGAGCTGCTCCATAAGCTTCCAAAGCCCAAACTTCCATTTCACCGAATCTTTGCCCTCCAAACTGGGCTTTTCCACCTAACGGTTGTTGTGTAACTAGACTGTAACTTCCTGTTGATCTAGCATGCATTTTGTCTTCAACAAGATGATTTAACTTAAGTATGTACATATACCCAATAGTTATGGGTCTATCAAATTCCTCACCAGTTCTCCCATCATAAAGTTTACATTGGCCACTTAATGGTAACCCGGCTAACTCAAGCATATCTTTAACCTCAGATTCTTTGGCTCCATCAAAGACAGGTGTAGCCATAGGTACTCCATTTTTTAAATTTTTGGCTAAATCCAGAATTTCGCTGTCTTTAAGAGAATCTAAATTTTTGCTGACTTCATTTCCATAAATTTGATTCAATAAAGATTTTATTTCTTTAACCTTCTCACCCTCTTCAATCAATTTTTTAATTTTTGTACCTAGCTCTTTAGCTGCCCAGCCAAGATGGGTTTCAAGAACTTGTCCAACATTCATCCTTGAAGGTACTCCTAGAGGATTAAGAACTATGTCTACTGGTTCTCCATTTTCATCATAGGGCATATCCTCCATGGGCATAATCACAGAAATAACTCCCTTGTTGCCATGTCTACCAGCTAACTTATCTCCAGGTTGGATTCTTCTTTTAATAGCCAAATAAACTTTTACAACTTTCAAGACACCTGGAGCTAGATCATCTCCACTAGCTACCTTATTTTTCCTTCCCTTAAAAATTTCTTTAAGCTTCTCTCTGTACTGATTAAGATTTGATTCGATCTCTTTAACTTGTTTGTTTACAGATTCATTTTGAAATCTTATTTTAAACCAATCATTTTTAGGAACTTCATCTAGATGTTCTTTCTTTATAGCCGAGCCCTTAGAAAAACCTTTACCAGAGGCTACTTTTTTCCCTATTAATAAGTTCTCTAACCTTGAAAATGTAGCGGCCTCAATTATGCTAAGTTCTTCATCTATATCCTTTTTTATTTCTATTAATTCAGACTCTTCAATATCTAATGCTCTTCCATCTTTTTCTAAACCTTCCCTTGTAAACACATGAACATCAATAATAGTTCCATCACCCCCAGAGGGCACTCTTAATGAACTATCTTTAACATCAGAAGCTTTTTCACCAAAAATTGCTCTTAACAATTTTTCTTCTGGGCTCAATTGTGTCTCCCCTTTTGGAGTTACTTTCCCTACCAAGATATCTCCAGCTTTTACTTCTGCTCCTATGTGAACAATCCCAAATTCATCCAGCTTAGATAAAGCTGAATCGCCAACATTAGGAATGTCTCCTGATATTTCTTCTGCTCCCAACTTTGTATCTCTGGCTATACAAGTAAGCTCCTGGATATGAATACTGGTAAATTTATCTTCACTGACAAGCCTATCTGATATGAGGATTGAGTCTTCAAAGTTATATCCATGCCAAGGCATGAAAGCTATTCTTATATTTTGTCCCAAAGAAAGCTCTCCCAAATCAACAGAGGGACCATCAGCTAAAATATCGTTCTTTCTTACCTTATCCCCCTCTGAAACTATCGGTCTTTGGTTAATGCATGTTGTCTGATTAGATCTTGTATATTTAATAATGTTATAAATATCAACTCCAGAATCTCCTGGTTTTATCTCTTTCTCATTTACCCTTACTACTATTCTGCTGGCATCAACACTCTCTATAACACCTCCCCTTATTGCTATCACACAAGATCCAGAATCTCGAGCAACAACTCTTTCCATGCCTGTTCCTACCAAGGGTGTATCCGTTTGTAGTGTTGGTACTGCTTGTCTCATCATATTTGATCCCATTAATGCTCTGTTTGCATCATCATGCTCTAAAAAAGGAATAAGCGAAGCAGCTACTGAAACAACTTGTTGAGGAGATACATCCATAAAGTCCACTCTTTCAGGGGGCATGAGTGAAAATTCATTTTTATATCTAACAGGAACTAATTCTTCAATGAATCTATTTCTATTATCTAAAAGAGCACTTGCTTGTGCTATTACGAAATCTCCTTCTTCAATAGCAGATAGGTACTCAAATTCATCCGTCACTTTCCCTGCTTTAGCTTTTCTAAAGGGGCTTTCTAAGAAACCATATTCATTTGTTCTCGCAAAAGCAGCTAGTGAATTTATCAAACCTATATTTGGTCCTTCTGGTGTTTCTATCGGGCAAACTCTGCCGTAGTGAGTTGGATGTACATCTCTTACCTCAAAACCAGCTCTTTCTCTAGTCAGACCGCCTGGTCCTAAGGCAGAAACCCTTCTTTTGTGAGTAACTTCTGCTAAAGGATTCACCTGATCCATGAATTGAGATAACTGACTAGACCCAAAGAATTCCTTAATAGCAGCTGAAACAGGCTTGGCATTAATTAGATCTTGCGGTCCTAAGTCATCAGCTTCTGCTGTTGTTAATCTTTCTCTAACTGCTCTTTCAACTCGAATCAAACCAATTCTGTATTGATTAGAAACCATCTCTCCAACTGATCTAACTCGTCTATTACCTAAATGATCTATGTCGTCAACTTGTTCTTTACCGTTTCTAATTGCAACTAGAGTTTTTAATGAATCAACAATGTCTTCTTTATCAAGAACACTATTTCCCTCTATAGAAGGTCTGCTCAATCTTTTATTAAATTTCATCCTCCCCACATCAGACAAATCATATCTTTCAGGATTAAAGAATAGACTTTGAAATAAGGTTGTAGCTGCCTCCTTTGTGGGAGGTTCACCCGGTCTCATCATCCTATATATTTCAACTAGGGCCTCTATTTCATTTGTAGTTGAATCTGCCCTTAGCGTATCGGCCATATATGGTCCAGATTCCAAGTCATTAATATAAAGGGTTTCTATTTCTTTCAAGCCTAAGGATTGAATGATTGACAAAACGTCTTCATCTATCAAGGTGTTGCATGACAAAGCAATCTCACCAGTTGTTTTATCTACGATATCTTTGGCGAGAACCATTGATTCCAGGTTATTTTGATCGTAATCCAAATATTTTATTTTGGCACTTTCAATTTTTCTAATATGTCTAGCGCTTATTCTTTCTCCTTTCTTAATAATGACTTCATTTTTAGATGAAATATCGATAGGAGTGATTCTCCCCATTAATCTTTTTGGCAATAATTGAAGTTGGAAGACGTTGTTTGGTTTTATCTTGAATTTTTCGGTTTCGTAGAAATTTTCTAAAATTTCTTGGTTAGAAAACCCTAAAGCTTTAAGTAAAATTGAAGCGAAGAGTTTTCTTCTCCTGTCTATTCTCACATACACAAGATCCTTGGCGTCAAACTCAAAGTCCAGCCAGGAGCCCCTATAAGGAATTATACGAGCACCATATAAAACTTTCCCTGAGGCATGACTTTTACCTTTATCGTGATCAAAGAATAATCCAGGTGAGCGATGTAACTGAGAAACAACTACTCTTTCAGTTCCATTAATTACAAAGCTTCCATGATCAGTCATTAATGGTACTGTTCCCAAGTAAACTTTTTGAGATTTCCCTTCTTTTAATTTTTCAGTTTCTTTATCAATAAAAAAAAGATCGCAATTTATGTGAAGAGAAGCTTCATAGGTAATTCCTTTTAACTTACATTCCCTTTCATCAAATATAGGTTCTCCTAATTCATAACTAGAGAATTCCATTCTTGCAAGTCCATTATGACTTTCAATAGGAAAGATTGAATTTAAAACGAACTCTAAACCCTGTCTTTTCCTTTTTAGAGGATCAGCTTCTCTTTGAAGAAAATGTTCATAAGATTCTAATTGTGTAGCTAAAAGATTAGGTAAATCCATAACGCTTGATATCTTTTCAAAGCTACGCCTTACTCTTTTCTTTTCAGTGTACGAAAATGCCATAAATACCTCTTTTTAATTTAAAAATTATTAATTATTAATGGTTATTTAAATTCTGCTTTAGCTCCCGCTTCCTCAAGCTGTTTAGCGTATTCATCAGCTTCTGTTTTTTTGATTCCTTCCTTAATAACTGAAGGAGCACCATCCACAAGGCCTTTTGCGTCTTTTAGACCCAAACCTGTGATTGATCTGACTGCTTTAATCACATCGACTTTCTTATCACCGACTTCTGCTAAATGAAGGTCTCCAGTTGCGTCTTCGGCTTCGCCTGCATCGTCTGCTTCGCCCTGCACAGGAGCAGCTGCTGCAGCTACCGGTGCTGCCGCGGAAACACCAAATTTTTCTTCCATAGCCTCAATTAAATCAACTATGTCCATCACACTCATTTCAGAAATAGCTTCTAAAATTTCTTCTTTGCTTAATGCCATTTTTTATTCTCCAATAAATTTATAAAATTAAGATTCAGCCTGTATTTTTTGTTGCCTAACTTCTGCTAAAGTTCTAGTTAATTTACTAGGGATTTCATTCAACAACGAAACCAACTTAACTAGAGGAGCATTTAATAGACCAGCTAACTGGGCTATAGCTTCTTCCTTATTAGGAAGATTTGCTATGTCGCTTAATCTATTTAACTCCAATAAAGAATCTCCCATAGAAAGACCCTTAACTACAAAATTGGAATTGACTTTATTAAAGTTTTTTGCCAATTTGGCAGCACTAGCATGATCATCTAAAGAAAATGCTAATATAGTTGGACCAACCAAAAGCTCATCAAAACAAGAAAATTTAGTGTCGCTTAAAGCCCTTTTAGCTAAAGTATTTCTAATAACTTTTAAATGAACAGAAGAATTCCTAGCCTCTTCTCTCAATTTAGTTAATTCAGAAACAGAAGTGCCGTGATAATCGGCTGCTACGGCTGAAACGGCTTTATTTGCTATTTCATTTAGCTCTTTCACTGCTAATTTCTTGTCGTCAATGCGCATTGGCATTATCTTATCCTCCTCTAACTAAAAAATTTTAGTTAGAAAATTGGATGCAAAAACATAACTTTCGTTATGATCACTTCCATCTGCGTAGGCCTTCATAATTAAGTAAAACAAATGTTCTACACCTACGGTCTTTGATAGATGCGAATTAACCGCACCTTACCTAAGAATTTATTTACATATGTATTCATTTCTAAAATCTCAGCGAAGCCATGTCTAATTCAATACCCGCTCCCATGGTTGAAGTTATAGATAATTTCTTTATAAAAACACCTTTAGAAGATGCAGGTTTATTTCTTTTCAAATCATCTAACAAGGTTTCTATGTTTTGTTGAATCTGTTCTGCACTATAAGAAAGATCACCTATTCTTCCATGAATAATTCCGCTTTTGTCCGCTCTATATCTAATTTGTCCGGCTTTGGCATTTTTAACTGCCTTTCCTATGTCTTTAGTTACAGTACCGGTCTTAGGATTTGGCATAGTGCCTTTTGGACCTAATATTTTTCCTAAAGGACTTACTAGTTTCATGGTATCTGGCGTAGCAATAACAACATCAAAGTCATCTTCACCTTTTTTTATCTTCTCAGATAAATCTTCCATTCCAACAGCATCAGCCCCTGCTTCAATTGCTTCTTGAGCCTGTTCTGTCTCTGCAAAAACAGCAACTTTTGTAGTTTTTCCTGTTCCTGCTGGAAGAGAAGTTGCGCTTCTTACAGTTTGATCAGATTTCGAGGTATCTATTCCCAAATTTATGGCCACATCTACTGATTCTTCAAAGTTAGATTTAGGTCCAGATTTTAAGAATTCAACCGCCTCAGTAAGCGTGTATTTTTTATCTTCAAGAGTAGATAAATACTCTTGTCTTTTAGTTAATTTTGCCATTATCCCTTTACCTCAATACCAGCGCTTCTTGCACTTCCTTCTAGTGTTCTAACCGCTGCATCCATGTCAGCCGCAGTAAGATCGGGATCTTTAATTTTTGCTATCTCTTCTAATTGAGCTCTGCTTACTTTTCCTACTTTTAAACTGTTTGGTGTGCCACTACCTTTTTGCAATCCGGCAGCTTTCTTAATTAAGATCGATGCCGGAGTTGTCTTAACAATAAAATCAAAAGACTTATCTTCATAAACGGTTATTACTACAGGAACAGGTAACCCCTTTTCCATATCATTGGTTTTGGCATTAAAGGCATTACAAAAATCCATTAAATTTAATCCGTGTTGACCTAGAGCGGGGCCTACAGGAGGGCTTGGAGATGCTGAGCCTGCAGGAACCTGCAGTTTAATATATCCATCAATTTGCTTTGCCATTACGCTTTCTCTATCTGACTAAATTCCAATTCAACTGGGGTAGATCTTCCAAATATAAGGACAGCTACTCTTACCTTACTTTTTTCATAGTTAACTTCTTCGACAGCACCACTAAAGTCATTAAAAGGCCCATCAATTACCCTAACCATTTCTCCTGGTTCAAAAGTTATTCTTGGTTTTACTATTTCCGCCCCATGTTCTAATTGCTGCATAATGCCTTTGGCTTCTGCTTCGCTAATTGGAATAGGCTTTTCTTTAGAGCCTCCAATAAAACCCATTACTCTGGGCGTATCTTTGACTAAATGCCAAGTAGAATCATTTAATTCCATTTTTACTAGTACATAGCCAGGGAAAAATTTCCTTTGAATCCTTCTTTCTTGACCCCCTCTCAGTTCAACCACTTCTTCTGAAGGAACCATAATTTCCCCGAAATCCTCTTCCATATTAAATCTTTCTATTCTCTCCAATAAGGCTTCACGGACTTTATTCTCATAACCCGAGTAAGCATGAATTACATACCATTCCATAGCCATATTTATCCTAGTAAAGAGGCGGTTACCCAGCCAAATAAAGAATCTAAGCCCCAGAGTATTAGACCGGCGATTGTAATGGCAACTATTACGATTAAAGTAGTCTGAGTAGTTTCTATTCTTGTAGGCCAAATTACTCTTCTTATTTCAGTTCTAGATTCTAAAATTAATTTCAAAGCCCCCTTTCCTTCAATTGTTGTTAGTAATATGCCTGTCGAAATAGAAAGAAGAACTATAACTCCTAAGACTCTGTACAGAAGGGGTTCTAGGGAATAATAAGAATTACCATAAATAGCCAAACCTATAAAAAGTAGACCCAATAACCAACGAAAATAATTCTGCATAGATCCTAAGCTAACTTCCATTTTTCATTTCTTGCCTTTTAAGCTCCAAGCTCAAGCTGGCAGGCCAGGAGGGAATCGAACCCCCAACCTGTGGTTTTGGAGACCACCGCTCTGCCAATTGAGCTACTGGCCTACTCAATAATTTTAGAAACTACCCCAGAACCAACAGTTCGTCCGCCCTCTCTAATAGCAAAGTTCATTCCTTCTTCCATTGCTACAGGAGAAATCAGTTCTACGGATATACTCAAATCATCTCCAGGCATGACCATTTCAACTTCAGCAGGAAGCTCAACAGCTCCGGTTACATCAGTTGTTCTAACATAGAATTGAGGCCTATAGCCTTTAAAGAAAGGCGTGTGCCTACCACCTTCTTCCTTAGTCAATACATAGATTTGAGCTTCAAACTTTGTATGAGGTGTAATAGATCCTGGTTTCGCTAGAACTTGACCTCTTTCAACGCCATCTCTTTCAGTTCCTCTAAGAAGAATACCAACATTTTCACCTGCTTTACCTTCGTCCAGAAGTTTTCTAAACATCTCAACACCTGTACAGGTAGTTTTGCTGGTTTCCCTTATACCGACAATCTCTATCTCTTCATTAACCTTAACTTCACCTCTTTCAATTCTTCCAGTCACAACAGTGCCTCTACCTTGGATAGTAAAAATATCTTCAATGGGCATCAAGAAAGGCTTATCTAACTCTCTTACCGGTTCCGGTATAAAAGAATCCAAAGAACCCACAAGCTCTTTAATCTTTTCAACATTGTCGGCATCCCCCTCAAGGGCTTTCAAGGCGGAGCCTGTTATGATTGGGGTATCGTCACCCGGAAATTCATATTCAGTTAGTAGATCCCTAACTTCCATTTCTACAAGTTCTATGAGTTCAGCGTCATCAACCTGATCAGCTTTGTTCAAAAATACAACTATGTGTTGTACTCCAACTTGTCTTGCTAGAAGAATGTGCTCTCTAGTTTGAGGCATCGGACCATCAGCAGCACTTACTACCAGAATTGCTCCATCCATCTGGGCAGCTCCAGTAATCATATTTTTTACATAATCAGCGTGACCCGGGCAATCCACGTGTGCATAGTGTCTGGCTTCTGAGTCATACTCAACGTGAGATGTGGCTATAGTAATTCCCCTTTCTTTCTCTTCAGGAGCGTTATCTATACCCTCAAAATTGGTAAAGTCAGACCCAAAAGCCTCTGAGCTTACTTTTGTTAAAGCAGCTGTAAGAGTTGTCTTACCATGATCAACATGACCTATAGTGCCCACATTCACATGGGGCTTGGTTCTTTCAAATTTTTGTTTCGACATTTTTTATTCCTATTCAAAAAGCATTTTTATCTGGAGCTCATAACCGGAGTTGAACCGGTGACCTCGTCCTTACCAAGGACGTGCTCTACCACCTGAGCTATATGAGCCTAAAACCTTAGTTTCATTGACTTTCAGGGTAGAAAAGAGCGTTCCGAATAAACGGATAGAAATAACCTTAATAACTCACAAAGTTAAAAATACAGCGAAACCCACTAACAACCCAAAGCTCGGAGCGTGTTTATAGACCGTTTAAGGCTTTATTGCAAGTGTTTTTGAACATTTTGAGAGTTAAATTTTCATGCTGGTGGAGGGGGCAGGATTCGAACCTGCGAAGCACGAGGCGGCAGATTTACAGTCTGCTGGGTTTGACCGCTCCCCAACCCCTCCTATACCTTAAAATAGCGGGCAATTCTGTAGCTCTCAGAATACCTTGTCAACTTAATTTAATAGATTTGTTATGCTTTAGGAGAAAATGATCAAAAAAAGACAATTACTTAATAAAATAGACATACTTAAGAATATTTCTGCTGAACATAAAGAATCTTTAAAAGAATTAACCATTTTCGAGGAAATTGGGTCCACAAACGATGAAGCTAAGACAAAATTAACAGAAATTGAGAATTTTAATGATTCCTTAGTAATTTTTGCAGAACAACAAACCTCGGGTAGAGGAAGGAGTGGTAAAACCTGGGAGAGTCCAGCCAATGTTAATATCTACCTGTCTTTTGGCTGGCATTCATCTCTAAAAATATCAGATCTAGAAGGTTTAAGCTTAGCTAGCGGTGTGGAGATCTCTAATCACCTTGACCCAATAATAGGAGAATCCTTAAAAATTAAATGGCCCAACGATTTATTCTTATCTGAAAAAAAGACAGGGGGTATCCTTGTTGAAACTACATCAAATAAAAAAGGCACGAGTATAGTTATAGGAGTTGGATTAAATGTTCTTATGTCAGACAAGGTAGAAAATTCGATAGATCAAGATTGGACATCATTGAGTATTCATTTTGGTAAATATTTTGACAGGAATAAAATTGCAGGCCACATTCTTGAAGCCCTATTCCATCTAAAAAATAATTTTGAAACAAATGGCTTTTCTCACTATAAAGATCGATTTGAAGAACTTAATATCTTAAAAAATAAAGAATGTTTAGTCACTTTTGATGACGTGAGTTTAATGGGTTTAGCTGAAGGAATAACTGAAAATGGCGAGTTGATCTTTAATGAAAATGGAAAAATTCATCAACTTAGATACGGAGATGTTTCTATTAAGAAAATCTAGCTTTAACTAGAAGTAACTTTATAGCTGTGTGCTAAAATGCCGCGAGTTTATGCTGGCGTAGCTCAGTTGGTAGAGCAGCTGATTTGTAATCAGCCGGTCGTTGGTTCAAATCCAATCGCCAGCTCCAGTTTTATCAGTCTTGTCTTATTTATCTTTTTAGGTATTTAAGACAGGACTCTAATCAACTAACTTTGAATAAGACGAGTGAGTATATTGCCTTCCTTTCTCGTATCTAAAATAGCAAAGTCTTTGTTTGAATCTATGAGACCTACTCCATTTTGAGTAAGCTTTTCAACTTCAAATTTCAGATCATCTACAAGATAAATAAAATCTGTTATGCCCTCTCCTCTCTGGTTAAAACAGTCTTGGTAAATTGAGTTTGTATTAGTTGGTTCCAAAAACTCAAAAACAATTGGTCCTACCTCTATCTGACTTGAAAAAATATTGGGAAAGTCATATTCCTTTATTGTTGGATTCAATGTAAAGCCTAATTCAAGATAATAATCAGAAGCTTTTTCAACATTCTCCACAACAATCCCCAAACCTAATAGTTTCCAATTACTTACTAAAGGATGATTCAAATTATTTCCCTTCCAAGTATTTTCCCACTCACCCGCGCTGGGTCTTAGAGAAATCATTACATCACCAAACTCACGTGTATCTAGATAATTCTCTATGGTTTTACCATTAACAGAAGCTTTAAAAACCAGTTCGCATCCCTTTTTTATAAGCAATTGAGTGTCTCTCTCAATATCAGGTGTATTAAAAGCTACATGATTAATTCCTGGTCCTTTTTTCTCTAAATACTCACTTATGAACATTCCGGGTCCTGGTTTCATGGGATAAACCTCTAACTGGCAATTGCCTATTTGTGAATTTCCATCTCTAAAATTATGAGCTCCTCCTGTTTTGTATTTATGGGTAATGGGATCTCCGTATAAAGTTTGAAAATACATAAGCTCACCCTCGCCTTCTTCATGGGGTAGTAAAGGTTGAGGACCCACACTCACACCCATCCCAATAGACTGGAAATGATTTAGAACCTCATTTCTGTTGATTACCATCATTCCTAAATGATTAAGGATCCAATCTTTGCTCATGCCATATAGCCCCCATCAACATTGAGTATAGTGCCTGTTATATAACTTGAAGCATCGGATGCTAAGAATACCGCTGCATTTGCCATTTCATCGAAAGTTGCCACTCTACCAAGAGGAAGGTTTTCTGGTCCTGTCAACCAAGCTTCAAATTTTTCAGCTTCAGTTACTTCTTTCTTTCTTCTCTTTACCTTTTGGCTATTTTTTTTTCTGTTTTCTGTACCAGGGAATTCTTCCCATTCAACTAACGAAGGAGCGATGGCATTGACTCTAATATTGTAAGGACCCAAGTATCTACAGTATTGTCGAGTCATCATTGCAATTCCAGATTTTATGATCGCATAGTTCCCCATTGCTTTATCAGCATGCGCTTTTAAACCCCCTCTCGAAGTTAAATTAATTATGCTTCCACTATTTTGTTGGATCATTATCGGCGATACTTCTTGAATCATTAACCAGTAGCCCTTTAAATTCACGTTGGTTAACTTTTCCCAAGAAACCTCATCTAAATCAACCATTGATTTGGGGTGATACATAACGGCTACGTTCATTAAAATATCTATAGTTCCAAATTCCTCTACTACATTCTTTACCAACTCTTTTACTTCTTTTTCTGATGAAATATCTGCTTTTAATGCTAGTGACTTACGGCCCATAGCTTCAATTTCCTTGCTGACTTTATGTAGCTGACCTGACTCCATATTTATATCAGTCACTGCCACGTCCGCTCCTGCTTCTGCCAATCCCAATGCAAAGGCCTTGCCCATATTCCTTCTGGCTCCAACAACGAGAGCTTTTTTACCCTCTAAAGAAAATTTACTTAAAGTCATAACTTAACTATACCAAAACTCCAGACTTCTTCTTTTTGTAATAAAATTATTTTATGAACAAAATATGCCTATGGTCAGGTCCTCGGAATGTCTCTACTGCCCTTATGTACAGTTTTGCACAACGAGACGATACAAAGGTTGTTGATGAACCACTATATGGCCACTACCTTTTAGTGACAGGCATTAAGCACCCCGGAAGAAAAGAAATAATGGGTACAGTAAATTGTGATGGTCGGTTCGTTATGGATGATCTTTTAAAAATGAACGAACTTGATGGAAAGAAAGTTTTATTTTTAAAACAAATGACAAAACACCTAGTAGATATAGAATATGATTTTCTACCAAAATTTAAAAATATATTCCTAATCAGGGATCCAAAAGATATGTTGCCTTCTTTAGCAGTAAATATACCTAAACCTGCTCTTGCTGATACTGGTCTTGATCTACAGTGGAAGCTATATAAAAATCTGAAAAGTTTAGGAAACAAGCCTATAGTTGTTGATTCAAGAGAATTATTAATGAATCCAGAAAATATACTCAAACAGTTATGCAATTATTTGAATCTTGAATTTACTCATTCTATGTTGAGTTGGCCTGCTGAACCCAGAAAGGAAGATGGTATATGGGCTAAGTATTGGTATCAATCTCTTCATAAAAGTAATGGTTTTCAGTCTTACCAAGCCAAGCCAAGCTTTCCGGTTGAGTTGAAACAAATTCTTTCAGAGTGCATGCCTTTCTATGAAAAGTTATCATCGGAAGCTATTAAAGTTAACCGAGAAACGATATGAAATTACCAGATAAACGTAATAAAAATATTCTTATTTCTATAAATGGAGAATTACTGCCTAGAAATGAAGCTAAGGTTTCTGTATTTGATAGTTCTGTGCAAGGTGGTGATGCTGTTTGGGAAGGACTAAGGGTATATAAAGGTCGTATAGCTGCTTTAAATGAGCATCTTATAAGACTACAAAATTCTGCTAAAGCTCTTGCATTTGATTCCGTCCCATCTTCCGATGATATCCGAAAGGCAATATTCTCTACTCTTGAAGCCAACGGAATGTGGGACGAAACTCATATTAGATTGACACTCACTAGAGGTGAAAAGGTTACCTCTGGCATGAATCCAAAACTTAATCAGAAAGGTTGCACACTCATAGTCCTTGCAGAGTGGAAACCACCTGTTTATTCAAATACTGGCATAACCGTAATTACATCTTCTATAAGAAGAAACTCTCCTCAACACTTGGATTCAAAAATACACCACAATAATCTTTTAAATAATATTCTTGCAGTAATTGAAGCAAATACGGCTAATGTAGATAGTGCTGTGATGTTGGATGCATATGGATTTATCTCAGAAACCAATGACACCAATATATTCTTGGTTCGTGAAAATGTGATCCTAACACCGACTACAGATAGTTGTTTACCTGGACTAACTAGACAAATGATCTTAGAAATAGCTTCTAAAGAAGGAATCCTTACTCAAGAAAAAAACCTTTCTCTCACAGATCTTTATTCAGCTGATGAGGTATTTACCTCAGGCACCATGGGAGAAATAACTCCTATTCTAAAGGCAGATGGTAGAGACATTGGAAAAGGCAAAGCTGGAGTAATAACAAAAAGAATTCAGGAATTACACTCCTCTTTTGCTTATAAAACAGGTGAGCCAGTTCCTTTTAAAGAACCTGTAAAATAAGAAAATTAACTACCCTATAAGAAATTAAAGAGTTAATTGACAGCCAACTTCCGTAGCTATTTTTTTAAAACCCAGTTTCAAGTTAATTTGAAACATTGGATTGTTCTCTTCGTTGCCCGTGAATACTTTTTTAAACCCCTTTTTCTTTAAATCCTCTAATGCAAATAGCTTAACTGCCGTACAAATTCCTTTCCGGCGGTACTCAGGTCTAACGCCGGTTAAATCAGTCAAAACCGTATCGTTCGTTACATCTGACCTATCATAGCTAGATAAGGCAACCCATCTCTCTCCATCCACAACAACGTATAAGTCTTCAGGTTTAAACCAAGGTGTAAACAAATGTCCTCTCCACGATTCCATATCTACCCCTGGTTCTATTACATCTGTAGGAACATCCCGTTCAATCCTATGCCAGAGCTCATATAATTTTTCTTCCCAGTTACTATGACTTTTCTGAAGTTCCTTTAAATTATTAATCTCAAAAGGACTCTCTTTAAATCTTGAGACATAATTACTGAAATTTTTCAGATTAAATTCTTTTAAGGAAATAAGAGATACAAATTCAACTTGTGTCACTTTAAAGCCATTTTTGAGATAGAAATTTATATAAAAATCATTTCCATTGAACAACCAGGCCCGAAATGTTTTAACCTGCTTCATCTTTCTGGCCAAAGACATTTGGTGATTAAGAAGATCTTGGGCATAAGGAAGATATTTCTCTTCGCTTGGAAACGAAATACTAGAATCTAACAATGTAGGGTCAAAAGCCCATTCGTCATGAGCTGTGTAACCGTAACCAAAAACTTTATTGTTTAATCTTAAAAAATTGCTCTCGGGTTTACACTTTTCTGGAATTCTACTTGCGTGATACTTCAGCATCTCCACGCCCCCCCAATCTTTGACATGATAGTCCAGAGATTTCTCTAGTTCATAAAGTTTCTGGAAGTCTTTATCAGAACTAGTAAAACGTATTATTTCGAGATTTGAACCAACCACTGTAATTCTAGATATTGTTGATTATATCTTTGGCCACTCTCTCAATAACTTCATACCTTGTATCAAAATTGGGCAAAATCATTACCTGATCTAGTCCTGATTCAGATAATTGGTGCAATCTTTCTAAAAGTTGTTCTTTTGTTCCAATCATATTTGATGCAGTTAACACCTTGGGTGTCAAAAACTTTTCCTCTTCAGGAATAACCCAACAGTTATGGCCTTCATGAATCCTTTGATGTCGTCTTTCTTCAGGAAAAGATTCTAAAAGAGAAGTGTAGTCCTCCCATATCTCCATGAAAGCATTAGGGGGTTGATGACCAAAATTCCTATATTGATCATAGTTGTAATGGACAGCTGCCATTGCCATGGCACCGCACTCAGATTTAACTCGATCAGAATCAACTGCTTCACCTTCTTCTAATACCACCATTGAGGTTAAGGCTGTGGTGTAATAATTTTCTTTGGGTTTGAGGTCACGATTTATTTCTTTGGCGCCTTCCTGAATTAAATGCCACATACCGCTTACTGCTTCAGAGGTATTCACTCCCAAAACTGCTCCATCTCCGTATTTTCCAGCCAAAGCAAGTGATTTAGGACCAAAACCTGAAATATATAGTGGAATTGGGTCTTTAAAATTAACAAAGCCATTATCTGGCATGATGTGTTTGATTGGTAAAACTTTATCTCCAACATGCAATTCACTCTCTTCACCCTTTAATAAAGGAACTAAAGTTTGTAAATACTGTTCAAATTGTTTTATACGATGCGGAGGCAGCCCCATGACCCTCATGGCAGTGTTGCCTGCTCCAACACCAAAAAAAGTACGTCCAGGAGCTATAGCATTTATAGTTGCAATACCAGCTGCATTAACCGGCGCAGGCCGAGTACCGGTTATGGCCACTCCTGTTCCAAGGTGAATTTTATTGGTTCGGGTTGCTGCTAAAGCAAGAGTTGCATAACAGTCTGACCATAGCATTTGTGAATCTGCCAACCATGCACACTTGTACCCTAGTTCTTCCGCGCGAACTACATAATCTACATCACCAATATGTGATGCTACGCAAATCCCTAAATCCATAATCCTTCTCCTCTTATCTTAAGTTATGGCTGGGGTGTTAGAGCCCACTACCTCTTCTCTTAATTCTCTCTTTAAAACCTTACCTGTAGCATTTCTAGGAAGTAACTCTATAAACTCAACACTTTGGGGAACTTTAAACTTAGCTAGGTTCTTCAAACAATGTTCAATGATTTCTTTCTCTTCTATAGTCTGGCCTTCTTTTAGAGAAATAAAAACTTTTCCTGTCTCACCCCATCTCTCATCTGGTACTCCAATTACCGCAGCTTCTGCAATCTGAGGTAATTGATAAATGACGTTTTCAACTTCTGCAGGATAAACATTTTCTCCTCCTGAAATATACATGTCTTTCCAACGATCTACGATGTATACGAAACCTTCATCATCAAATCTTGCAGCGTCCCCTGTTTTTAACCAATCACCGTCAAATGAATCTTCAGTTGCCTCTGGCTTATTCCAATATCCAGGGGTTATATTGGGACCTCTAATATAAAGTTCTCCAACCTCTCCCCACGGAAGCTCATTGCCATCATCATCTACCACTTTAACTTCAGTATGCATTAATGGCTTTCCAGCTGAGCCTAATTTCCTCTCTGCGTCAGCGGCATCAAGTCCAATTCCTCCAGGGCTAGTTTCTGTCATACCCCAACCCTGAATCATAGATACCCCTCTTCCTGACCAAGTCTTCAAAATAGCCTCTGCACATGGTGCGCCACCAATGGTGCGGGTACAGCGAAGAAATGTGAAACTTTATATTCTGAGTTTCCTAGAATGGAGAGAGCCAAGCCTGGATCAAATTCTCTTATAAGGATTAATTCACCGCCTGCATGAAGTACCGGATTTGCATAACAATTCATACCGCCTGTATGAAACAGAGGTAAAACCACTAACTGTACAGTTTCCGCACTAACAAAAGCAGGGGAAGCTAAATTTATACAATTATAAAGTTGCATCCTGTGATTAATCATAGCCCCCTTAGGATGTCCTGTAGTGCCCGATGTGTACATAATCATTATCAGATCGTCATGTGTCGTAGGCACTTCTTCATAATTTCCATTTGATTCTCTGAGAGCACTTTCGTATTGACTTAAAGGGTCTTCATTATCAATCTGAAGTGATCCCTTAATTTGACAATCTTTCTGTAATTCAAGAGAAATATCCAAAAAAGCAGAATCATAAATTAACACAGTAGGCGTGCTGTCATTCAAGATGTACTCAAGCTCGGGTTTGGTCAGCCTCCAGTTAAGAGGTAGTTCTATGGCACCAATTTTTGCGCACGCAAACTCCAGTTCAAAGAATTCCGCACAGTTGTGTGAAAGAATAGCAATCCTGTCGCCCTTACCTACTCCATTCTTTTGTAGCCACTCGGCTAATTTATTTGACCTGATATCTAACTCTGAGTAAGTCAGTTCTTTATTAATACTTAAATCTCTTATAGCAATTTTATTTGGGCGAACATTTGCATGATAAGCAGACCAATCATAATGGTTTACTGTCATATCCTTCTCCTTAAAAAATCATAACCATTAAAATGTAGAAGACTATGACTACTCCCCAAATCCCTGCCAACAGTCCTAACCTGCTTCCTAATTTTTCACCTCTGGAATATTGCCAAAGAAGAAACAGAATCGTAAGAAAGAATAAATATATTATTACACCTAACAAGAGCCTCTCTCCTTATAATTGCTTAAGAGAAACATATCATTAAGTTGAATAAAATAAAAACTCAAAATCTAAATAGAAACCTTGGCTATGGCTCATAAGAGTTTAAAAAGAAAGAAAAGACTTGGAAGAAGTAATAAATCTAGGCCTCAGATTGTTGGAATTCTTAAAAAGACTAAAAGTAATAGATATCGAGTAATAGATTCTTACTCTGAAGAATCCTACAAAATATCTGTAAGAGAATTACGCAAAGCCTTTGTTGGTGACAAGGTTCAATGCTCTTTGACTTCTAAACGTTGGGCGCAAATAGAAAAAGTCCTCGAATCCAATACAATGACTTTCATAGGTAAGCTTGAAAGGTTTGGTAAAAGTTACAAGGCCTTACCTTTAGACTCTGGAAGACACAATTACGTAAATATCAAAGGAAAAGTTCCTAACGCAATCAAGATTTCTAATCTAGGATAACAAAAATCCAGAGACTGCAGCTAACGAAATTGCTATATCCAGATTTAATCTAAGAAATAGTTGGAATAAAAATATAATAAATGAAGTCAAAAAAATACAAAAATTGGATCCCCTTGCATCTAGTACGAGGAGAGATTTGTCTTCCCTTTCCTTCGTAACAATTGATGGAAAAAATGCTAAAGACTTTGATGATGCCGTTTACGCTGAAGAAACTAAGAAAGGGGACTATAACTTATATGTTGCTATTGCTGACGTAAGTCACTTTGTTTCGATTGATAGCTTTATTGACCAAGAAGCAAGAAATAGAGGCACCTCCATTTACTTTACAAACAAAGTAATTCCCATGTTACCAGGAGAATTAAGCAATAAATTGTGTTCTTTAAGGCCTAATGAGAAAAAAGCATGTTTGGTTTGCAAAGTGGAGCTCGACAGTAAAGGAAAGTTAAATGAAGCCACTTTCTTTGAAGCAATAATTGAATCAAAAGCCAGACTTACTTACGAAGAAACCGGTAATTATTTTGAAAAGGATGATTACCCCCCTCACCTTTTACCTTGCCTCAAACCGCTTAAAAATATTTACGATCTACTAAAAAAACAGAAAATCTCTAGATGTGCTCTTGAACTTGAAATTCCTGATTATTTACCAAAGTTTAAGAATAATGAGATTGAGAAATTTATTAAGGGTAAACGGAATATAGCCCATCAAGTGATTGAAGAATGCATGCTGATGGCAAATATTAGTGCAGCCCAACTTCTACTAAACTCTGAAATTCCTTCTATCTACAGAATACATCCTAAACCCGATGCAATTAGCATTAATCACCTCGAGATGTTTGTAAGGTCTAGAAGTATCAACATAAAGATTAGACCTGAAGCAAAAGTAGAAGACTTTTATAAATTAATAGAACTAGCTTCAGGCAGAAAAGACTTAGAGGCAATTCATATGCAAATCCTTCAATCTTTAACTCTTGCTTCTTATAGCGAAGAATCATCAGGTCACTTTGCCTTAGCTTTTAAGGCCTACACACATTTCACCTCACCAATACGTAGATATCCAGATTTAATGGTTCATAGGGCTATTAAAGAACTTATACATCAAAGCAATAAAGAAGAGCTTAAAGTTAGAGAGGTAAAAAGAACAAAACACAATGAAAAAAATTACCCCTTTAATTTACAAGCGGTAAAAGAAATAGCAGAGCAATCATCAGTAAAAGAGCGTGAAGCTGAAAAAGCAACTCGTGATGCCATAAACACTCTAAAGTGTGAATTAGCAGCTAGACACAGACAAAGATCTTTTAAAGGCACCATAACTGGAATAACAAATTTCGGTATTTTTATTCTTCTACAAGATTTAGGAATTGAAGGACTTTGTCACATAAAGAACCTTCCAAAGAATGATTATTTTGTTTTTGACCAAGTTACTAAGAGTTTGAAGGGAAAATCTTCAGGTAAAGGGTACTTTCTGGGAGATCCAGTCTCAGCTAGAATCAAGGAAGTTGATATTTCTATGCAAAGAATAGATTTGGATATTACCAAATGAAAATAAACAAGAACCAAGAAATTATTTGCGGCATAAATGTCATCGAAACTATTTTAGATTTAAGACCAGGAAGTGCAAAAACACTTTTTATATTGGATTCAAAATCTAACTCCAGAATAAATAAGATTCTTTCTGCGGCTAAAACTAGTCAAATAGAGATCTCGTTAAAAACTAAGGATTTCTTTTCAGAGAACTTTGAGAATCAAAATCATCAAGGCTTAGCTCTTTTATGCAATAAAAGAATTGAAGAACAAGAATCATTCTTAGATAACTTGCTTGAAAAAGAGTCTTTGCTGTTACTTATTCTCGACCATATTACTGATCCACATAATGTCGGGGCTTGCTTAAGAAGTGCAGCAGCTGCGAATGTAGATGCTGTGATTGTTCCTAAAGATAGATCCTGTCATTTGACCCCTACGGTGAGAAAAATTTCTTCCGGTGGTTCTGAACTTGTACCGTTCGTAGTTGTCACAAATTTAGTTAGAACTATAAAAAAAATGAAGCTATCGGATGTGAATATTGTTGGCGCTGAGAAGAACGGA
>LUQU01000096.1 GCA_001628005.1 SAR86 cluster bacterium REDSEA-S09_B4 | reverse complement strand
TGCTACAGCTACGAGGACTACTGGTGCTACAGCTACGAGAACGACTGGAGCTACAACTACAGCTACAGATACTCAAGGCAATGAGATTGTTGTAGATGTAGAAGAAACCTATGATGTAGAAGAAACCTATGATGTGGTAGAGACTTATGACGTGGTAGAAGAGTATGAAGTCACAGAAGAATATGATGTTGTTGAAGAGTACACAGTAACTACAACTACTCCAGGAACTCCTTCAAGCACTTCGACAGCGACTGCAACTGCTACAGCAACTAGAGTTAAACAGTAAATTAAGAGCGCTTTCCCTTCTTTCTAAGTTGAAAGTCGTTTTGTGATCTGGAACGTAAAACTTGGAAGTTTAGGAGAGATATACTGAATACTTTTCCATACATAATGGTCTTCTGGATCCACCCAGAAAAGATTTTTAGCAGTCCATCTTATTTCTTTATTAGAAATACTTTCTTCTATTAGAATAAGTTTCTTTACCTCCCCAAGTATTTTAATTTCTTGCTGACCTTTATTTACTATAGAAACCTCTACTTGCAAATCCAATAAATAAGGCTGGTCATATGAATAGTATGATAAATAATCCCTTACTGCTTCTGGATCATTTAGTACCTCTTCAAAAATTTGATTAGGTAAAGTTAAATTAGTTAGATTATTAAACAGGCCTGCTGTTTGAACTATGCGACCATGTCTAGTCTTAAGGTATACATTATCTTTGCTAACCCAAATATAACTATCAGAGTTAGTACTTTCTAGAATAATTAATCCCTGAGACCCTTTACCAATTTTTAATAAAGCCGAAGCATAAGGAATTCTATTAATAACTTCTCTACTAATTATTAGATCGGGATAGCCAAAAAGTGCTCCTTTTATAGATTCAAAGGCTCCAGACATTGCAGGTGCAATTCTTTCTGAATTCAAAGATGAGCAAGCTAATAGGATATTCATTAGGAAAATAAAAAAGAAGCTTTTAATTAAATATTTTTTTTGCGAAACCTTCATAAATTTTAATTGAATAAGTCTTCCCAATCTCTAACTAAAGATGATCTGTTAGTGTCCCCAAATAAAGAAAATAGTGAATTATGTACATTTAAGGTTGCTCCTCCATCTTTTGTTAGTGGATGAAGACCAAAGGAAATATTTCCCTGTCTATACTTTGAATAAAATATTTCCATTGGAATTGAAAAGTAGAATCCTTTATCAAAGCTACCTTCACCAAACTCCTCAGCAGATAAATTAGTCTTGGTAGCAAAAACTCCAAGCGTGAAACCTGTCTTAAATCTCCTTGAAAGATCTAAAGTCACTCCTTTATCTCCAGCTAAGTATTTTCCTATAAGCATTTGGCTATGTATTCCTTTAGGTAAATCATAATGTAACCCTAAATGCCCTGTCTCTGTTTGATAATCCCTAAACTTAAATCTTTGCTTATACTCTCTTTGTCGAACATTGTGAATGGAAAAACTAGCTGAAAAATTTGAACTGAAAGGGCGATAATAGAGTTCTCCTCCGAACCCACCAAACATCTCTTCTAAAAGGCCTACATCTAATCTAGCGAAAAGATTTTTGTAAGGTGACCAAATATAGTTTATCTGCATTCTGGCAATATTATTTTTCCCTTCTGATAGATACTCCTGGATATCGCTTCTAACATGCGGTAATTGACTATAACTAGGATTGTTAAACTCATCAAAATTATTATAGATATCAAAGCCAATTACAGTTTTTAGAGATAGGCCTCTTCTAAACATAACTGTTGTATCTATTTTCCACCAAAGTTGTCCTAAATAAAAAGCTTCAGGTCCTCCGATTTGATGTCTCAAAGCAGGTGACATAGTCCAAAAGAATTCTGGGTATTTAATGGTTGGCTGAAAATCAGCATTAATATATTTAGGTTCCTTTTCAGTTGAATTTATCCTTGACTTAAAAAGGACCTCAGAACTTGAACTTTGTTTTAATAAAGCTTTATCAAACTCTTTTCTATTTAAGCTGATTGAACTGACTTCAATATCTCCATTCATAAGAAATACATTAATTTCTTCTATTTCATTAGGTGACAAAGCCGACACTATTCTTGCAGTCCTTCCTGCAGCTCTTGAATAGCTCCTAAATCTTACTTGATTAACAGCTATGTCTACTGAATCCTGTTTAATTGAAGCGGCTTGTATATATATTTGTTCCTCCCTCAAGCTCCTATTTAAAGATCTATAAAATATTTCATTTTCCTCTGCGACTTTCTTTTTTTGTTCTTGGCTTAAAGGAATAACATTTAACGGAGGATCTAGTTTAGGTACTAAGCTTTTTTTGCCATAATTTCCTTTAAATACAAAAGAAAATCTAACCTCATCTCCTCTTTCAAAACTTAAACCTAAGTCTACAAAATCATTTAGAGATCTTGACACTCCAAAATTTAATCTACTTTTGACTTCTAAAGGAGGTCCACTTAAACCTATATCAGGATTGGAGGTGTCGTATTCTAATTTAAAGTTTAAACCATACCTGTACAAGCTATATTCCAATCCACCAAATAAAGCTGCTCTTTTACCAGAAAACCAGACTGAATTATTAAAATCCCCCCCTTCTCCCTTAGAGTAAGCCCTTCTTTCAAAACGTTCATCTATTGAAATAAATGGATTTCTAACATTGCCATCTGCCCCCAAAGTACCCCAACCTAAACCTAAAGATAGATCAAAAGATCCTATTTTCTTTGAAGCAACTAAATATTCCCCTGAAAATCTTCCTGTTCCAGCCATGTCTCTTATTCCAAAGGCTATACTGGGAAAAAAGTAGGACTCTTCTAATAACCTGAACTTAACATCAAAGCCTTTATCTTTAAGGCTTTGATTTCCACTATATGTTACCGGTCCATACTTTAGGTTTTTTAGTTCAGCATATCTATAAACTGCTTCAAACCAAGGAAAAGGACTTGCGGCAAGAAAAGTAAATTCATTAGGACTAGATGCAGATATACCAAATTTTAAAGTGCCTTCTTCCATAAATCTTGCTGAAGGCATTTCCAGTAATCCTGTTTCTCCGTAGTTGTTTGATGTTGTGTTTAAAGGGTAAGGATAGTAATCTTCTAATGAAGAAAACAAAGAAGAAGAAGAAATCAATAATAAGAAAAAGATTAATTTTCTTCTACACAAACACCCGAGAGTCATGGACTCTTTTAATCATTAATAGCTGCTATAGATGCTGCAGATATGGCTAAATCAGCGAGTACTGGAGTCAATATAGAAAGTACTTTAAAGGTATCAAACGGATCAGGGTTTCTCGATACGACGATTGTGCTTCCAGGAAGTAGAGTAACAGACCTAGAGCCTATTCCTTTACTAAAAAGTTTTTCATTTACTGCTAGAGCATTCCCATCGGGTAAAATAACAAATGTTCTATTCTTATCAGCACCTCTAGACATACCCCCTGACAAATTTATGTAATCAGAGACAGAAAGTCTTTCTTCATACAAATGGCTTGATGCATTCAAAACCTCTCCCACAACATTTATTGTAATTGATCTTCTAGGTACTTCTAAAATGTCCCCTGCTTCCATCTGTATATTTAATTTAGGATCTCTTTTCATTTTGAGAAGATCCAGTTCTATAATTTGCCTTCCTTCAGGTTCGGTGTTTCTTAGTTTTTCTACGAAGGATTTGAGACTCGTATAAGCTTCACCTTCTATAATAACTCCAGAAGTAACTGCATCAACTAGAGATTTCTCTAATTCATCTGCAGTTAAGAGATAAGCTTTCTTCTGTTGTTCTGCGACAGCTCGTCTTTTGAATACACTCCCAGCTGTAAAAGCGTTACTCTTTAATCCGCCTGCTCTTTCTATTACTTGTAGAATTGTATCACCTTCTTGTATTCCATAAATTCCTGGATAAACAAATTCCCCTTGTAATTCAATATTTTTAGGAATTATTAATGACGAAACTACGACATTTAATTGATCGCCTCCTTTAAGCTCTGCTGACAGTTGAGATGAGTCAGTCGCGTCTACAAAAGTTAAGTCCCTTTTTTCAGAAGATGTATTAATCCTACTCAGTTCTATTTTCGTATTAGGACCTACTCCACCCCCAAAATTGATTAAATCTTGAATTGTTTCACCTTCCCTAAATTCATATAGTCCAGTACGAGGAATTGCACCCGCTATTCTTGCAGAATTATTTCTTAAAGGGATGAATATAGTATCTCCCTGTTCTAATCTTATATCTTTAGTTGTATCTCCTTTCAGGACCAAGTCATAAAAGTCAAAAGTTTGAATTGTCTTACGGCCCCTGGTTTGTAAGCACTACCAAGAACATAAATGTTAATTGATCTTAACTCACCTAATGTAATAAAAGTATTGGTTCCTATAAGCTCTGTCTTAACTTTGTTGCTTATAAGAGTTTCAGCTTCTGAAAAAGTTAGACCTGCTAAAGTTACAGGCCCAAGAAGAGGTAAATGTAAGGTTCCTGTTCTAGTTATGTAGCCTTCTTTAGTTAAATTCTCGTTTCCATAATATTCAACTTTAAGTTGATCGCCTGGACCTAGGGTATAGGATGGTGGCACTGGGACGTCTGAAGATAGAGCAAAGGTAAGGGGAACAGAGCTGAAAAGAGAATAACCAAAAACACAGGTTCTTACCTCGCATTCTTGTTCTCTTTGTCGATCTTCTTTAAAAGTAAGAAATTCCTGGTAATTCTCTTCATCATCACTCAACCCAGAACCAGATTGTTCTGATAGTTCTCTAAGAGCCGTTAGTTGTTCAGGCGTTAATTCTTCTTCAGAATATATTGCTAAACCATTTGCTAAGAAAAACAAACACACACAAAGTTTGAAAAGATAGTTTTTTTTCATCAAGTTCTTCTGCCTTCTTTCTTTTTTGGAAAAAGCATTCTACTAGTTTTAAAGAAAAACACCTATTTTGAGGGATTAATGATACCCATGCTCCATCCTAACTTATTCCTACAGCCCCCATAAAAATCATGGCCCGAAGGATGTATTAAAGTAAGCTGAGAGGAACTTTTAGAAATAGTTATTTCTTTCTTGCCTTTTAAATTAATTTTATCCTGACTATCAAAGCTAACTTGGCAAGAAGAACCTGACTTTGTAAGAACTACCTTTATAAGACTAGAGTCTTTAACTACCAGTGAACTGCTACTTAAACTTTGAGGAAACATTGGTAAAAGAGTAATTGCTCCAACCTCTGGATGCACTATAGGTCCACCTCCTGATAATGAATAAGCCGTTGAACCTGTGGGTGTATTAATAATTATTCCATCAGCTTTCTGCCTATAAACAAAAGAGTCATTTATATAAACTTCAAATTCTATTAATTGAGCAATTGATCCAGAGTGGATGACTATTTCATTCAGAGCTGTGAAGGATTCTCTGTCCTCTTCAATTGAGGCTTCCAAGAAAAACCTTCTATCAGTCAAGTACTTACCATTTATTACTTCTACTAAACTGGTAGTTATATCATTTGGCGCTATATCCGATAAGAAGCCTAATTTTCCTAGATTAATGCCTAATAAAGGGACACCTTTAGACCCATATATTCTGGAGCAATTTAGTATCGTTCCATCTCCACCAATGGCTATAAGTAAATCAGAATTAGAAACTATTTCTTCAACACTTAATAAC
>LUQU01000095.1 GCA_001628005.1 SAR86 cluster bacterium REDSEA-S09_B4 | reverse complement strand
ACTAACCATCAACCAAGGATCAAGGCGCTAACGCGCCTTGATCTATAGAGGTCCCAAACCAAATCCCAAACTAGAATAGATTAAGACCCCCTTACACCCTTTTATATAAAAGGGGTCCCACAACTTTAGGTTGAATTGCTTGATTTGGAGAGTCAATGCTGTTAAAAACGTTTTAAACATCTATAGTGATGCTAAAAAAATTTTAAAAAAATGAATTTAAATCAAGTAGACATAAGTAAACTACCTGCAGATATTAGAAAGACCTTTAAACAGCTTCAAGTTTTACATGCTGAAAAAAAGATACAGAATAAAGCTAGAAGTGATTTTTTGTCTTTTGTAAAGTGTGTATGGCCTGATTTTATAGAAGGGTCCCATCACAGGCACATTGCTCAAAAATTTAATAAATTAGCAACGGGCGAAATCAAACGCTTGATCGTGAACATGCCTCCAAGACACACGAAGTCAGAATTTGCCTCTTATCTGCTACCATCGTGGATGGTGGGCCGTAATCCAAAACTCAAAATCATTCAGGCAACGCACACGGGTGAACTAGCCATAAGATTTGGCCGTAAAGCAAAGCACTTAATCGATTCAGAAGAATATGCAAAAATTTTTAAAACAACTCTACAAGAAGATTCTAAAGCTGCAGGAAGGTGGGAAACTGCTCAGGGTGGTGAATACTTTGCAGCGGGTGTTGGTGGAGCAATCACCGGTCGTGGCGCCGATTTATTAATAATTGACGATCCCCACTCTGAACAAGATGCATTATCACCGACCGCAATGGAAAATGCTTATGAATGGTATACCTCAGGACCCCGTCAGCGTTTACAACCAGGTGCCTCAATCGTTTTGGTAATGACAAGATGGTCAACGAAGGATTTAACAGGAATTTTATTAAAAAATCAAAAAGAAGTGAAGGGAGACCAGTGGGAAGTGGTCGAATTTCCGGCAATCATGGACCACGGACCAGTTTGGCCTGAATATTGGAATTTAGAAGAGCTAGAAAAGGTAAAAGCAACGCTTCCAGTTGCAAAATGGAACGCGCAGTGGATGCAGCATCCAACTTCTGAAGAAGGAGCGATAATTAAGCGAGAATGGTGGCGAAAATGGACTTCTGAAAAAATTCCACCGCTACAACACGTAATTCAATCGTATGATACCGCATTTATGAAAAAAGAGACCGCAGACTTTTCTGCAATTACGACTTGGGGCATATTTTTCCCCGATCAGGACT
Organism: SAR86 cluster bacterium REDSEA-S09_B4; assembly: GCA_001628005.1. Lineage (GTDB taxonomy): Bacteria > Pseudomonadota > Gammaproteobacteria > Magnimaribacterales > Magnimaribacteraceae > AEGEAN-183. Next base: position 2,045 of record LUQU01000095.1, on the reverse strand, counting down.
CGGGAGCCAATCTTATCTTACTCGACGCTGTCAAGGGACGATACGAGTTCCCGGAACTGAGAAGAAAGGCTTTAGAGCAGTATAAATACTGGAAACCAGAGTCCGTGATCGTTGAAGCGAAAGCCTCGGGCCTTCCTCTAACGTACGAACTTCGTCAGATGGATATTCCAGTTACTAACTTTACACCTAGCAAAGGAAATGATAAACATGTAAGAGTAAATACGTGTGCACCGCTTTTCGAATCTGGTATGATATGGGCGCCGGATCAGAAATTTGCGGAAGAGGTGATCGAGGAATGCGCTGCATTCCCGCACGGTGATCATGACGATCTGGTCGATTCTATGACCATGGCTGTGATGCGCTTTAGACAAGGGGGCTTGATTAAGCACCCCGAAGACTATAAGGATGAAAAACAACAGCCCAGAAAACGGATTTATTACTAATGAAAAAAGAAATTCTTAAAATTTTAAGACAGATTTTTGTAAAGGAAAAAAAAGAAATTCCTTTAGGTGTAGAAGCAGCTGGTTTAGATATGCAAGCTGAAAAAATAGCAAGAGAACTTTCTGACGTTGGCTATCGAGGACCCATTAGTTTAGATTTTATAAAAAGAATTCAACAAGCTTCAAAACCAACTTATACAAAAGTATGGCCTAAACAATCAGCAGACGTTCTAGATATGACTGGAAAGAAGATTCATCCTGATGAAACTATTATTGGTGGTAAGGGATATAAGGTTGATGAGGGTGGTATCAAAGGCATTGAAGAAAGAATGGATAAAATTAAAGGCATGAGCGATGAATTAGCAAAACTTGAAAAAGAAAAATCAGCTATGTACGGAAAAAAACCCACCGAAGCAGAACTAAAATCAAAATTAGAAGGCATGAACAAAAAAACAATCGACAGAATTAGACGTAGAAGATACCAAGCTGCATTAAAAGAGGAAAGACGAAAAATGGCCGAGGATCCAGATTATCTTCCAAAAGTTCTTGATCCAGATGATTTTGCAGGCGGCGGCCTTGCTCCTTTGCTCGGTGAACCAACATACGCGGACGGTGGACGAATTGGTTTCAAGGGAAAAAAATTTGATCCCAAACGTAGAGGCTTTTTAAAACTAGCAGCAGGTCTTGCAACTTTACCATTTATCGGTAAATATTTTAAATGGGCAAAACCTCTTGCTAAGACAAGTAAAACTCTAACTTCAGTTCCAATTAAAGCAGGAGTTGACGGCATGCCGGTATGGTTCAAGCCTCTTGTAAATAAAGTTATTAAAGAAGGAGACGATGTTTCTAAAAAATTTGCTACAGCTGAAAGAGAAATTGTTCATAAGACCAAGCTCCCAGATTCACAAACCGATGTAATAGTAACACAGGATTTAAACACTGGAAATGTTTCGGTTGATATTGGAATGGGTAAACATGGTTTTCCAGATGGTCATTATGGTCAACCGGTTAGATTAGAATATAAAGCGGCTGAAGAGAATTTACAACAACGGATCCTAAAAAAATAACGAAAACCAAAGAAGAGTTCTGGGTTGAAGAAGCAGAATTTACTGGAGGACATCCAGAAAACGTTAAGTTTGAAGAATCATCTTTTAATAAATACGGTGATCATGGATCGGATTTCACTGAAGTAGAAAAGTTTGCAACTGGAAAAAATACAATAAAAAGTCAGATTGGTTCACGTGAACAACATCTTTACCCACTTAAAAAAACTAAAAAAGCATCCGGTGGCCGTGTTCCGTTAGCCTTGGGACGTGGTACAGAACAAGCTATAGAAGAAAATAAAGCACTTGAAGAAGACATAGATTTTTACAAACGAGCATACGAAGCCATTGCAATTAAGAATGCACCTGAAGGTGTTTTAATGGATCCGCCACCACGTCCTGATCCAAGAGTTCGGCATCCAAATCGTCCTTCTGAACAGGAAATATATCTAGCTCCTTATTATCCATTGAGACAAGAGAATTATATAGTATTCGATGATGGTACTATTTATTATCCAAAACTGGATAAATATTATAAACAAGATGGAACTCAAGTTGAAGG
>LUQU01000094.1 GCA_001628005.1 SAR86 cluster bacterium REDSEA-S09_B4 | reverse complement strand
CTTTTAGGAAAGTTGATTGGGGTAACTAAAAGACAGTCTTATTTACTAGCTTCCGGAACAGCAATATGTGGAGGAACAGCAATGGCCTCCGTGGCCCCTGTTATCAAAGCTAAGCCTGAAGAATTACTTCCTGCTCTATCAATAATTTTTATATTAAATGGTCTTGCAGTAATTATTTTTCCTTTATTAGGATCATGGGTCGGATTAACTGAAGACCAGTTTGGTTCTTGGGTTGCTCTAGCCATTCATGACACTGCTTCAGTGATAGGAGCAGCTTCTGTATTAGGGGAGAGGTCTGTAGAAGTAGCAGCAACATTAAAATTGGGTAGAACCTTGTGGATCGTTCCTTTGGTTTTATTCTCAGCCTGGTATTTTAGAGAAAAAAGAAATGGACTGGGTTTTCCTGTCTTTATTGTATTTTTCCTATTAGCAGTGGCTTTAAATTCTTTATTAAATCCTCCTGAAGAAATTAATCTTGTATTGAAAAATATTAATAAAATTTGTTTGCTAACAGGTCTGTTTTGCATAGGTACCCAGATTGATAAATCTGCTATTCAAGAAATTACTATAAAACCTTTAACCCTTGCAGTCTTAATTTGGACAATCGTAATTCCTAGTTCCTTTTGGGCAATCTATTAATTTGCTTGTAATCAATAAGCAGCTTAGATATCTCGCTGCTATACTACATTTTTGTTGATTTTATATATAAAAAAATAATGATTAATCCCATAGCTTTATTTCTCACTGTTTTCTTTGCTCTTAATATTTATTCACACGGCTCAGCTGGATCCTTTTCTAAGGAGGAAACTAAAGATCGTTCTATTGATTTCCCAGATACCAAACAATATAAAACTTTAGTAGCTGATCTACATACACATTCAGTGTTTTCGGACGGGCATGTATGGCCAACTATCAGGGTTGAAGAAGCTTTGCGTGATGGTGTTGATGTGCTTGCGGTTACTGAACATTTGGAATATCAGCCGCATAATCAAGACATTCCTCACAAGAATAGAAACAGATCATATGAAGAAGCCAAAATTGCAGCTTCTAATAAAAATATAATAATTATCAATGGATCAGAGATAACTCGTGAAATGCCTCCTGGCCATGTAAATGCAGTGTTCATTAAAGATGCGAATAAGCTCTTTAATATAGAGTACCCAAAAAATAATAAGGATAAAGATGATCTAAAGAAGATGGTTAGCGAAATGCAATGGGGAGGAATAGATAACGCAACAAAAGAACAATATATTTTAGGTAACATGTGGCCGGCTGAAAATGCAATTGAAGCAGCTAACAAACAAGGAGCATTTTTATTCTGGAACCATCCTGATTGGCACATTCAATCTTCAGATGGAAAAGCCAGTCTTAACCCCATGCACCAGGACATGATCAAACAAGGTTATCTTCATGGAATTGAGGTAGTAAATGGTAATGGATATTCCGAAGAAGCATTTGAAATAGCATTGGATAACAATCTTACTATTATAGGAACCTCAGATGTTCATGACCTTATAGATTGGGACTACAAGCCGCATTTAGGAGGCCATAGACCAGTAACATTAATTTTTGTTGGATCCAAAACAGAAAATTCTATTAAGAATGCTTTAAAAGATAGGCGCACGGTTATTTGGTTTAAGAACACTCTGATCGGTTTAAAAAGAAATATATTACCTTTACTGGAAGCCAGTTTGTCAATCGAATCTGCCAACTACAGGAGCAATACTGAATTACTGGGCATAACGATAAAAAATATCTCAGATGCAAGGTTTGTTCTGAAAAATATGTCTCCGTATACTTTTACAAACAGTCATGATTTAGTAGAAATCCCGTCTCAGGGCTCAAAATATCTGGAGGTTAAAACGGACCAAAAACTTAGTTTATTAGAACTTGATTTCGATGTTTTAAATGCCTTGGAAGCCCCAAAAGTTACAAGCAAACTTACATTAAAGAAAAGGGTTAATTAAATTTCCTATGAGTGCTTATTGGATGGTTCGGTGTCATGTAAGAGATACCGAAGTGTATGGTAAATATATCGAGTTAGCTGGTCCCGCAATAGAAAAATACGGTGGCAGGTTTCTAGTTAGAGGAGGGGAGCAAGTAGAAGTTGAAGGTGAGGGGTATGAAAGGACAGTTCTGGTTGAATTCAATACGCTAGAACAAGCTAAAGCTTGTTACCAATCTGAAGATTATCAAGCCGCTTACAAAGTCCAGGAAAAAGCAGCCGACAGGCTCGTGGTTCTAGTTGAAGGAGTTAACTGAGCATACGCTCGGTTTCATCCCACAAACGACTGGCTTCTTCTGAATCGACAGCCCAGTCATTGACTCCAATAAAACGAGCATTTTCACCACCATCCGTGGGTGCAGCCACCTCACAATTTTCACAATAGACTCCGCCAATGTCATTAAGCTGAGGACTGGTAGCAGCCCACGGTGGAAGCTCCTTGGGTAGGAGTTTTAAACATTTTAGCTACGCGTTCAGTCGGTTGCCCATCTTTATCCATCCAACCTAGAGCAACCATTTCTTCTTGTTCTAAATGTCTTTGTAAGGGAGTCATGATGCCACCAGGGTGTACTCCAAAAGCTCTGACACCACTATCCTTCATGCGCTTATCCACTTCGATCGCTAATAGGCTAGCAGCCGTTTTAGATTGGCCATAAGCAGCCCACTTCTCGTATTCCGAGTCGTTAAAATGAATATCATCCCAACGAATACCTGACATTTTATGTCCTGTAGATGACAGGGTTATCAAACGTGAGCCTTCAGCTGCCTGCATTAAAGGCAATAACCCTTTGGTTAAAACAAAATGACCTATTTGGTTAACCGCGAATTGTAATTCCCATCCTTCCGGAGTTCGCATTTCAGGGCAAGCCATAACACCTGCATTATTAATGAGAATTTCTAGCTTATTAACATGGTTGGAGAAGTCATCTACAAAATTTTGTACTGATTTGGGGTTGGCTAAATCCATTTCAACAATATTTTCAGCTGGAACTATGCCCTCAAGCTCCTTTAGAGCAACATCAGTTCTTCTAGCAGGAGCATAGACTTCACACCCAGCTTCCACTAAGGCTCGACTTGTTTCAGTTCCAATACCGGAATATCCACCTGTAACTAATGCTGTCTTACCACTAAGATCTATACCTGCTAACACTTCTGCAGGTTCACTTTTAGCTCCAAAACCTGAATTCACGGGTTTCTGTTGTTCTGAAATCATAGGTTTCTCCTAATAAATTTTTTAATTATGAGTATTCTGACATATCCCACTTAGGATATCTCAGCTGCGCTAGAGATAATGTCTCTTCAGTCCAGAAAGGGTCTCCAGGCAGGGGTACTCCAAAGCAGTTAAGTTGGTCGGGAGTCGCATGCTCAAAAATATTATGCCAAGGTTTAGCAAAGTGCCAGGGCCAGGAAGTATAGCCAATAGCATCATTGCCTGCTTTTTTGAAACAAGAAGTCATGGCATAGCGATAACCACCAGGTTCAGTCAGGTTAGTTCCGCGATGAAAAACATCAATGCCGTAGGCCAAGAGTGTGCCTGCAGGACCTGCAGCACTACGTTCAAACTTTCTCAATTCCTTTTGGTGCTGGAGATCTTCACGATGCTTAAGGAACCGTTTCATTCCTTCAAAATTATTACTGTCAGTTCGATTGACGTAGTGGGTAGGTCCGTGGGCCTCTGTTACATCTGTGAAATAAATAATGAAGGTAATAGAATTTAAACATTCATCTCTGGAAGGCAGTTTTTAATGCGGATCGAGCAAATTCTATTAAGCTCGGGTGCACTGAAATTAGATTTAGAGAACTGGAACAGTCAAAAGGTATATTTTCAAAATTTTTAAACTGTTCCATCGTAGTTTTCCCCATCTCCTTTCCGGATAGCTGCAACGGTAATTTATTTCCCACTTCTCCTTTTTGTTTCTTGTTAAGCGCTTCCGCTTCGGCTCTTCGGCCTGGAAAAATAATTTCAAAGTCCTCAGCAACTTCTTTTATTTCTTTATCTTTGAAGAACTCAGGAACCACAACAGCACCTTCTTTTCGCCAAGCTTCAATGTGTTCATTGGTAAATCTGTTGGTCATCAGTTAACAGAGTGCAGATCCTTCGACGGTAATTCGATGCATTAAACGTTTTTCACCGGGGTAATCATTCAAGGCAAAGTGCCAAGTGCAGCGGTTATCCCAAAAAGCAATGGATCCAGGTTCCCATTTAAATCGAGTAATATTTTCTGGTCTAGTACTGTGTTCGGTTAGGTAATTCAAAAGGGGTTGTGATTCTTCTTTTGTCCACCCTTCAAAGTTAACAGTGAATTCAGGGTTTACATAAAGGGCTTTACGCTTGCTTTCTGGATGGGTAATGATCACGGGGTGGATTGCATCTTGTGTTGCCAGTTCAGGATTACCTATGCGCTGGTTAGAAGCCTCTGCATAGCCTGTGTGGGCACCAAAAACGTGTCTACTTGAATGACATGCATTCATACCCTCAAGGGTTCCTTTCAGTCCATCAGAAAGGCTTTCATAAGCTTTATACATATTAGCAAAAAGAGTGTCACCACCTGTTTTGGGTGTTTCCCTAGCCAGTAAAATAGAACCCATTGCAGGGATCTGGTCATATGAATGGTCGGTATGCCAAGCCCCGCCGATATTGATCTCTTGATCGGAGTCTTTTTTTACTTCCGCTATTTGCTCATAACCTTCTACTTTTGCAAAAAAGCGGTTGATATTTATCTCACCCCAACGTTTTGCAAATCTTAAATGATCATCCGGTGTTAATTCTTGATTGCGAAAGAAGATTAATCCATGATCGATGAAGGTTTGACGAATCTCAGAGAAAACAGCATCAGATAGATCTGTAGATAAATTGACACCGTGTATCTCAGCACCTATAGAACCCGATATTGGATTAATTATCATTTCAGACATGTATTTAACCGTTTATTTCTTTGTTTATGTCTTTAATCCAGAGGCTTACTGTTTTATAGAATAAAAAAGGAAAAATAGCGTGAATAAAGGCTGTAAAAGCAAGAGAAATAAAAATTATAGATAAATATAAGGCCCTAAAACCATGTCCAAAGTAATTTTGTTGAGCTTCTTTCAAGTGATTAAAATCTAACATACCTAAACCCCCTTTAAATGGATGCTATTGAGAATCTTCCATTCTATATTTTTTGGATCAAAAGAAACTAGATAAAAGGTTTCAGCTTTAAAACTACCTTCTATCTCAGGCAATTCAGCTAAAAGAGATTGTTTTTCTTCCAAGGATTTTTTGCCGTAGTAAAGACTTAAGTGTGGCATGAACTCTCCATCTTCTATCTTTACGATGTTACAAATTTTCGATCTTACTGATTGAAGGTCTTGGTTAAGATCTACCTTCACATAGAAAGCCTGAAAGAAATAATCTTTCATGCCATAACCTTTATAAGATATTTCAATTGGATTAATTTTATTGGCGATTTCTTCTTCTAAGTTTTTAACTTTTGAAGGATTAAGGTCAAATTGCACAGCTAAGGTCATATGAATTGGAAAATTAGGCCCGTTTAATTTGTTATCAATAAGTCGTTTAGCTTCCAGGAATAAAGGAACCTCTTCCTTTTTAGGAATTGCCCAAAGAGTTAACAAAGAATCTTTTCCTAATGAGTTCATTTTTTATTTCTTTACTCTTTTAGGATTAAGTAGAAAGTCTATGAATCTAATCTCTATTCTGTTCCAGCATAATAGAGCTATTCCACCAGGCCGCATCAGAAAAGGCTCTCATATCTAGTTCATGAGTCCAAGACGATCTATGTTGTTGAGCTAAATGATAATAAGTATCAGCTATTTTTTCAGGAAGTAATAACCCATCATGCTCCATTCCTTTTGTTTCTCTAAACTTCTGGTACATTTCAGGACCCATCATCTTGCCCAGCGTATCGGGTGCATCTACAGCTCCATCAACAACAATATGGACCACATGAATTCCTTGAGAAGAGAACTCAGCATTTAATGATTGACATAACATTCTTCTGGCTCCCATTGCCGCTGCATGTGAATGCTGGTTCATATTGCCTCTCATTGCTGCTGTCGCTGAAGTTACTAAAAAAGTACCTTTCCCTCTTTCTAACATTAAAGGACATAAAACCTTAGCCGCTCTAAAAAGACCAAAGCTTGCCATTCTCCAACCCCACTCAAATTCTTTATGACTTGTTTGATCAAGCAATTTCATGCCTGTTTGAGCTCCCAGGTTGTAGACAAGGACTTCAATAGGCCCAATATCTGATTCTATAGATGTAATAACTTCTTCAATGGCATTATCTTCAATCGCATTCATGATATAGCCATTGGCTGAACCGCCCTGGTCTTCAATATTTTTTACCAAACGATCTAAACCTTCTTTATCGGATCGTCTACATAATGACGAGTGATATCCTTCTTGTGCAAATTTTGTAGCTACCGTACCTCCTATACCTGCTCCCGCACCTAAAACTAGACAAACTGGTTTCATAATTTCTCCTTACTCTTTTTTACTATATTAATTAGAATCCTGTCAGTATCAAATAATATTAATTAGGTTTGTTCAGTAATTTTTCTAATAAAACTGACTTCAGCTTCATCATAGGGCGATCCATCAATTCGTAAGATGTCATGAAACCATTCTTCGGGTTCAGGAATGGGGTCTCCTGAATTTAAAAATTTACCTTCCTTTTTAAGTTTGTGTAGATCAGCAATAGTTGACCAGCCAAAGTGAGTTTGGCTTTTACCTGCCACCAGACCCCAGTTGTAACACCCCACTCCATAGTTTTTAAAAATAGGTAAACTGAACTCAAAATTTGTACCAAACTCTCTTGCCATATACTCAGTGCAAATGATAGGTCTATCCAGATCTAGAAGGGTTTTTATGATCTGTTCCAATTTAGAACCTTCATAGCAGTGAAAAGTTATAACATCAGAATTTTCTTGATTTAGGTTAATAATTTCTTCCCCGACAGCGCCATCTAGACAGGAGGTAAGGGGTTGAGAAGGTCTGACTTCGTGAGCCCACTTCCAGGTATTTTTTAAAAGGGTTAATGACTGTTCCCCTACACCAAATTGGCCCGGCTCATTGTAAATATCCCACATTAGTATTCTTTGATCCTCAGCAAACTCTGTTAAAACCCCTTGAACAAATTCTTTTAAGCGGGACTCTTCTTCACTGGCTTTTTGTTCATGAATTAAATGCACCAACTCAACTCCCGGGCTTTGTTTCCAGCCAGAATTATGAACTCCAATCACTGGAAGAGGCTGCTTGCCTAACTTGGGATAGGGTCTATGACAGTCATCAAATAAAACTAAGATAGGCCTAATAGAGTGCTTACTGCAAATAGTTAATAAATCATCTAAGCGATTGCAAAAGCCTCTAGGGTCTTCTTTCCACAAAAGGTCGTGAAGATATATTCTTAAACTGTTGAATCCCAAGTTATTAGCCCATGAAACCTCTCTTTCTATGGTTTGCGAGTCATAAGATTCTTGTTGAAACATCTCCAGTTGGTTAATCGCATTACTTGGTAAAAAGTTACAACCAACTAACCAAGGCTGGTTGGTATACCATTCCCTAGCTTGCTCTTTATCCCATTTAGACATTAGTTTATAAATGCAAGAGTTAAACCATCTCCAATAGGAACCATAGAGATTGAAACTCTCTTATCATTTCTGATGAAGTCATTAAGCTCTCTAATTGCCTTAGTGTCCTCGTCATTTCTTTTAGAATCGATAACCGATCCACCCCACAAAACATTATCTATGGCTATTACTCCACCTTTTCGTAATAGTTTTAAACATTTTTCATAGTAGGCAGGGTAATTGGCTTTGTCAGCATCAATAAAAGCGAAATCAAAATAACCTTGTTGACCTTCTTTCAACAATGAGTCCAGTGTGTCCACGGCTGGTCCAAGCTTTAAATTTATCTTATGTGATACTCCAGCCTGTTCCCATTTCTTTTGCCCCATGGCAGTCCATTCCTCAGAAATGTCACATGCTATAAGCTCCCCGTCTTCGGGAAGGGCTAACGCCACACTTAAAGCGCTGTAGCCAGTAAAGGTACCTATCTCTAGAGTTTTTTTGGCTGACATCAATCTTATTAAATTTGCCATCAAGGCCCCTTGCTCCGGACATATTTGCATCATCGACTGCGGTAACTTAGCGGTTTCTAGTCTCAATTCCGTTAAGGCAGGATGTTCTTCCATTCCCTTTTCCCAAAGGTATTCTCTTAAGTCAGTTGTGTAATCTAAAATTCCTGTAGACATGTTTAATCCTCGTTTTAAACCAATATAACAAAATGAGTATCTTTATAGGAATGCTATCCATACAAATGCATAGAGGCAGAAGCGATTGGTGGTATCATAAAATCAATTTTCTAGGAGAATAATTATGGCCTACGCCCCTGATAATCGAGATTTCTATGATGCAGATAGCCATGTGATGGAGCTACCGAATTTCATCATAGATTATGCAGATAAAGAATTTAAAGACTTAATACCACCAGTTAATTACAAAGCGAGTCTCGTTACTGATGAAGAGGTTGAAGAAATAGTTAATAACGGAGGTCAACATAGTAAAGAACATGTGGAAGCACAGATTGCCTTAGGAGATAAATTGATTGCTGAATCAAAAGAGATTCAAGCGTTAGGAGCATTCAATCGTGCTGATAGAAGCGTTGCTATGGACATGCTGGGGTTTAAGAAACAATTAGTTTTTGCCACACATAGCGTAGTAACTCCTTTCAGGGATGTAAGAGGTAAGGCTAAATACGTAGACAAGCAAGGCCTTAAGATAACTCCCGAATTACGTTACGGAGCTACAAGGGCACACAACAGAGCTATGTCAGATTTTTGTTCTGAAGACCCAAGATTGATGGGTGTTGGAGTTATTCCTTTACATGAACCCGAACTGGCTATGGTGGAATTAGATTTTGCTATTGAATCAGGTCTTGAAGCCATATGGGTCCCACATTACGCTTGTGGAGACAGATCTCCTGGACATCTTGCTCTTGACCCTTTTTGGAGCAAACTCTCCGAAAAAGGTATTCCTTTCTTAATGCATGTTGGTGGTTCACCTCTCCAATTAGATAAAAGTTGGTCGGATAATGGAAAACCACCCAGTAAAGACTGGATGGGGGGAGGAGAAAATGTCAGAGCTAAAGACATGGTTGTCATGCATCAAGGACCAGAAACTTTTGTGTCGATGATGGTGTTGGATGGAGTCTTTGAAAGACATCCCAAACTTAAAGGAGCAAGCGTGGAACTAGGAGCTGGATGGGTTCCAGAAATGTTACAAAGATTAGACTATGTAGTTAAAACTTGGAGTAGGGTTGATAAAAACTTAAGTGAAATTAAAAGAAAACCCTCAGAACAATTAATAGAACAAATGGCTTTCACGCCTTTTCATCATGAGGATGTTGGTATGTTAATTGATGCTTCGCATCCTGAACTCTATCTTTTTTCAAGTGATTATCCTCACGTTGAGGGAACAACTGATCCAATAGGAAGATTTGAAAGATTTTTAGCAGATAGGGATGAACACACTAAGAGTCTATTTTATTCAGAAAACTTTCTAAAAATATTTCCCGAAGCAAGAGTTTAGTTAGCTAGCTTATATGGCGCATTACGTAATTGCTCAAATAGTTATTAAGGACAGAGAAAAATATGCCGAATACGAGGCTGGCTTTATGGATGTCTTTACATCTTACAAAGGCAAGTTGTTAAGTGTGGATGAGAATGTGAGTTTATTAGAGGGTCAATGGCCTGCTACTAGAACAGTTCTTATTGAATTTCCCTCTAAAGAAGAAGCATTGGCCTGGTACGAATCAGAAGAATATCAATCGCTAGCTAAGCACAGGTTTGCAGCTAGTACTTCTGATATTGCAGTTATTAGCGGGCTAGATTAATCTTTAAGAATTAGCTATGAACTTCAAAATTGTGATTCAGGACTGGAACTCAAGACCTTGGTGGATGAGTTTAATATTTTATTTTTGCATTTATATGACATTTATTTATATGCCTTTCGACTTATTTCTAAAGCCGGTAGCAGAGGATGAAGAAATTTGGTTTGGCTTTACCTTGACGGGTTGGTATGCCAAAGCGACCGAGCCCCTGCATTGGTTAATATATGGCTTTGGTGCTTATGGGTTTTGGCGCATGAAAAAATGGATGTGGCCTTGGGCCAGTGTATATGTTGCTCAAATTGTTATAGCAATGTTTGTTTGGAACATATTGAAAGATAACAATTTAATGGCAGCCTCTATTTCCGCTTTAATCTTTTGTATTCCGATGGTTGCTTTATGGCGATCTAAAGGTAAGTTTACTGGTTAATGCAAAAATCCGAACAACATTATCCAGAACTAAATCAAAGGGCGGTGGGCTGGTTAAATTTTCTTTATCAGAAATCTACAACACCAGATGATTGGACTGAAGATGGTGATCCTCATGAATGGTGGGATAGGAGTTCAACTCCTCCAATGTGTTCTTTTCCTCGTTTTGATCTTCAAGAATCAACGTATGCCTTAGGCTTAATGGTAGACAGGACTCCGGCTTGGAGAGAAGTTTATGCAGAAATACTTGATGAGATTGCTGAAAGATCCATAACTTACTGGGCTGCTGTGGATTGGTTATCGCAATTTGGACACGATCCAGATAGGAAGAACTATCCAGAAGAATGGAAAGGAACTCTAATCCCAGAAGAGTTTTGGGGACACTATGATGCACCGGGCTGGACGGCAAATGGAGTAGCTCCCTGGGGTTTGCAGTCAGATCCGATAGGAGCGGATGGCAACTTATTCTTTAAGGGTTGGTTAAATCTAACGCAAGCTCTACATACATATGTGAGTGGGAAAGATAAGTGGGCTTCTTCATTTGATTTAGCTGGAGTGAATAGAACAAGATTTGAATGGACTCAACATCAACTAGTTGATCACCTTCATGAGACTTGGACAAAGACCCCAATGGGACCTCATTGTGAGAATACTAAAGCTTGGCCTTTTTGTTTATCGGCAGCAGGGTTAGGATTAAAAATGTATGACAATGTATTTGATAAAAGTGCACACTCTGCCTACAAGTCTTGGCTTGATTTCACCAAAGATAAATACTATGGCTTCGATAAAAAAGGAACTCTGCAATGGGTAACTATGTATTACGATGCTTTAAAGAATCACCATCATAAAATTCCCCCAGCTCATGCCTTAGCTATAGCTTTTTATGCTAAACCTCAAGCTCCTGAATTTGCTGAGTTACTTTATAGGGAAGGGGTTAGATTCTTAAAATGGGATGATCCTAATGAACCTATTTCAGGTCAGATTGGTCTTGCTGACAGAATGTTGGCTTTGGGATTATCTATATCAAAAGAGTTTGATGACCAGGTAACTTATGAAAGATTGAGGAAGTTTGCTGAAGAAAACTTTGAACCACGATACTTTGGTTTGAATGATAGCCAATTTGGTTTTTGGTTTAATCTAGGTGAGAACTGGCCCAGAGGCCAACTCTCTGCATTGGCAATGTGTGCTGAAGTTTGTGACGGAGGTGCCTGGGAGAAATTATTTAATCAACCTAATTTAACAAAATATTATTCACCAACGATTCACGGTATTGATTTTCCTGCTGTGGGTGTGCGCCAGGCTTGGCATGATGACAACGAAGGTTTACTTGTGTTCCAAATTGAAGATGGAGATCGAACAAAAACTAATAAAAAAACAAAAGTCAGTGTTTCAAATATTCCTGATACCAACCAAATAGAAGTTTTTTGTGATGGTAAGCCTTTTAACGATTATTCAGTCGATTCTTCTGGACAAGTGGTTTTGAACACAGAAGTGGCAAATCATTTATTTCATATAAGAACTGGTTATGTACTTTCAGAAGAACAGAAAAAACAAATGAACAAGGGCATTCAATACAATGCCAATCAACCTTCAGTCGAAATGAAGAAAGGTGAAGAAACAACTACTCGATTATTGATTACACGGTCAGTTCCTTCTTTGTGTGGGTGTTGCTAAAAGGTATATCTCAGAAAGTGAATTTAATTTATATTACCTAAAAGGGAAAATTATGGATGCATTATGTACAAAAAGTGCTACTGAGTTAGCTGACTTAATTAAAAAAAATGAAACTTCAAGTAAAGAGGTTGTTGAAGCCCACCTAAATAGAATATCTGAGATAAATCCTGAGGTTAATGCAATAACTTTGACTTTAGAGGAGACAGCTCTAGAAGCAGCAGAAAAGGCAGATAATGCCAGTGATGAGGATCGCAAAAAACCTTTTCATGGGGTTCCTTTTACCATTAAAGAAAATATAGATTTTAAGGGGACTCCCACAACCCAAGGCGTTCCTCTACTGGCTGAGTCAATGCCTCCAAGAAATGCACCTATAGTTGATCGAATGATAGAAGCAGGAGCAATTCCGATTGGAAGAACTAATCTCCCTGAGATGGGTTTCCGTCTTGATACAGATAATCCTTTGAGAGGCAGAACCTTTAATCCTTGGAATAAGGAGTTAACACCGGGTGGTTCTAGTGGAGGAGAAGCGGTGGCCATAGCAACAGGAATGAGTCCTTTTGGTTTAGGTAATGATATTGGAGGTTCTCTTCGAAATCCTGCTTACTGTTGTGGAATTGCTTCTATCAAACCCTCTATTGGTCGTATCCCTTATGTTAACTCTATTGAACCATTTATTGATTTGGGTGTTTCAGATGCCTTTGTAACTGATGGACCTATGGCCCGATCTGTAAGTGATCTAAGATTGGGTTTATCAGTAATGGCAGGAAGGCACATTGAAGATCCGAAATCTATTGATGCACCATTAACAGGTGCTGTTCCAGAAAAACCCAAAGCCGCCTTAGTAAAAGAAATTACTAACTTTAATTTACCAAACGCAACCAAAAGAGAAATAGAGAAAGCAGGATCAATTTTATCTAATAGTGGTTGGGATGTTGAAGAGGTTGAAGCACCCGAAGTTGAGCGAGTGTTTGAGATCTGGGGTACGGTTTTAAACAATGGATTGTTAGATGCTATTCCTGATGAGATATTCAAGCCAGAAACTGCTGAATACCTAAAACGCTTCTCCGAACCTTTTATTAATAACAATATAAGTTTAGAAGAAGCTTTTGTTGAGAGAAGAAGACTAAGAAGGTTATGGTCTTCTTTTTTAACAGACTATTCAGTTTGTATAGGACCAACTTGGTCAAACTTACCTTGGCCAATAGATACTGATCTTGATCCTGAAAAGGGTGATGCGGTATTAAGGGAAAGTTTTATTTTTATTGCGCCAGGTAACTGTTTGGGTTTGCCTTCAGTAGCTTTACCTATGGGTGTAGCAGATGGTATTCCCACAGGGATTCAGATCTATTCAGAGTTATACAGAGAAGATCTTTGTCTTTTAGCAGCTGAAATAATTGAAAAAGAAAGGGATTGTCCTACTCCGATTGATCCAGTTACTTAGGAACAAGAACCTAATTGGTATCGGATTGAATCTCCATTCTTAATGTTGTTGTTCTCCATAAGACACCGGAAAGAATAAAATAAAAAAATATAAGAAAGGTAATATTCCATTCCAAGACGTTTTCTAACCAATCGTCATCTTCCAGAAATCCATAGAAAGGTATGGAAATAAGAATTATTAGGCCTATTACAATAACTACTACTCTCATTAGCTGAAAAGATTTGGATTCTTTTGTATTGGGGTAGTTTGATAATTGAACTACTTCTAAAATTTGGGCTATATAAGTCCCCAAAAAAAAGAAATAGATGCCAAACCTTCTTAAAAGTTGGTAAATATCTCCTTCGGAACCAAGGAAGGCTGCATAAAGAATGCCAAATAGAGAACCGATTAAACCTGAAATTACCATAATTCTGTTGCTTAATTTTTTATATAAGACATTTTGTTTGAGTGTGGTGTAAGAAATTAGCCAATAGGCAGACAAAAGAGTCATTACTGGAAGGATAGTTAATTTAAACAGTATTGAAGCCAAACCATGTCTACCGGTTTTGCTTATTGAAGTGCATCCTTCTAAATAGGGCAGACAAGCATCAACAAAACCTTCATTTAATGAAACTAAGTAAGCTAGATTGCCGGAAAAAATAGCCAAGATACCAATAAAAAAAGGCAAGACCCACAGTTTCATAGAACCTTAAAATAAATTTTTAATTAAGCCCAACTTATTAATATTGAGCTTCTGGAATCTCTACAGTAAGACCTTCATGTTCTTCAGAAATTTGAATTTGACAGGCGAGGCGAGAATTAGCTTTCTGATCGTCAGAAAATTCTAGCATCGAATTTTCCATCTCTCTCCTTTCACCTACTTTAGATATCCATTCAGGATTAACAAAAACATGGCATGTAGCACAAGCACAACTGCCACCGCAATCAGCATCTATCCCGGGAACATTATTAGAAACAGCAGCTTCCATTAGACTTTCGCCGACATAGGCATCCACTTCATGATTGTTGCCATCATGCTCAATAAATATAACTTTGACCATAGACTAATTTTTTAAATTTTTTATTTTTTGTAAACTAGTACAGGTACGTTGCTGTATCCCATCACAAAATTAGACAGCACGCGCTCTGGTTCCCCAGTCAACTCTACACGATCAAACCGTTTAAGAATTTCTTCCCAAAGAATGCGCAATTGCAATTCCCCAACACGGTTACCCATACATCTGTGGATTCCAAAACCAAAAGAGAGGTGATGTCTCGCCTTATTTCGATCGATAATAAATTCATCTGGGTGTTCTATGACTTCCTCATCTCGGTTACCAGAAACATACCACATTATTACTTTGTCTCCTTTGCGTATGGACTGTCCTTTAAATTCAACGTCTTCAAGAGCTGTACGTCTCATATGCCCGAGCGGGGTTTGGTAACGAATAATTTCTGAAACCATATTAGGAATTAAAGTAGGATCAGTCTTTAATTTGTCGTATTCTTTTGGATTCCGATTTAGTTCTACTACTCCAGCAGAAATTGAATTTCTGGTAGTATCATTTCCTCCTACAATCAGAAGTATTAGATTGCCCAAGAATTCCATCGGATCCTTAATCATATCTTTAGTTTCTTCGCCATGGGCAAATAATGATATGAAGTCAAACTTTCTAGGTTCTGCAGCGCGTTGGTGCCAAAGCTTACTAAAATAAGCAAGGCATTCTTCTAAAACCCGCTGTCTTTCATTCATGTCCACTTCTATCCCCACAGTTTCAGAAGTTGTGGCAACATCAGACCAATAAGGCAGTAGGTGTCTATCTTCGAAAGGAAAGTCGAATAATGTAGCTAGCATTTGAGTAGTAATTTCTTTAGAAACCAGTTCTACCCAGTTAAATTCTTCATTTACAGGAAGACTGTCAAGAATGTTGCCAACTCTTTGCCTTATAAGGACTTCCAGTTCTGATAGTTGTTGAGGAGCAACTGCCGATTGAACTGCTTTGCGTTGTACCCCATGTTTTGGTTCATCCATAGCTATGAACATGGGTGTAACTAATTCAGCCGGAGCATCCCCAATAACTATATTCGTATCAGAAGAAAAGCGTTTGTGATCACTGTCTATGGCTACAATGTCATTAAATTTTGTTATTGACCAAAAGGGTCCAAATTGACTTTCTGGACAAAAATGAACGGGAGATTCTTGTCTTAGTCTACGAAAATATTCTCCGTGCTGGTTGCTCTGAAAAATTTCAGCTTTAGAGACGTCTAATGTCTCTAAAGGCAAACTCCAAGGATCAGGAATTGCATCATTTTCAAAATCGGTTTGTTCTTTCATTTAACCACCCCCTTTAGCTCAACCTAAAGAACTAATTCTAAGTTATAAACTAATATTACCCTATCATCTGTTACTTCTTATACTTCTCATATATTTTGCAAGATAAGGGTTTATTTTCTGTTCTTGAATAAAGTTGAACCAATGCTCCTGAATGGCCGACGAACACATAAGTATTTACACACCAAACGCCAATCGATTCATTTTTTTCTATCAGATATATTTCACTATAAGCACTAAAAGAGAAGGCAATAGCTATCATTGTTATAAGTAATTTTTTCATAAGTATTCTCCCTACAGTTAATACTACCTCGTAGTTATCTCTTTTCAATATTAACCCAAAAAATTGGTGCCCCCTGTAGGGCTCGAACCTACGACCAAAAGATTAAGAGTCTTCTGCTCTACCAACTGAGCTAAGGAGGCACCGAGTATTTATCTACCTTTCAGCGATTTTATTTTTCCAATGAAGGATATCGTTAAATAAATTAATTTATGAAAGCTTTAAGCTTTATCACCATATTCTTTCATATGTTCTGCAATCCTAGGAGTTTCGCCATACATAAAATGATTTGACATATTCTCTCTATATTTACTTGCTGGAACTGTTAATCCTGCAGCCTCAGCAACTTCTCTGATATGCATGGGAGTTGCTCCACAACAAACACCTAAATAATTAATACCCAATTCATAGGCTTCTTTACCAAACTCTCTAATTTCATACCGATTAACATACATTGGATCAAGAGCAGTTGGAAAAGTTCTTCCATGAGGAGAAGGACATGTGCACCCATGCTCATCCGGCAAGTTAAAAAATGTTGGGTTAGCTTCTGTTGTTCTAAATGGAAGGGGTAATGCAGCCATATGACATTTTAAAACTTTCCTAGCCTCTTTTAGATATGGCATCATGGTCTCAGGGCCTCTGAAGCAGTTCATGCCAACTACATCTGCCCCTCTTTGTTCAAGTTCTTGCATTGTTTCTATAATTCCAATCCCGTCTCGCATTATATTTTCAGCCATTGGAGCAATTGTAACTACGCACGGAAGCCCAGTCTTTTTCATAATCTCAAGAGCTCTATATGCCTCTTCTGCATAATAAAACGTTTCACCAATAAGCATATCTGCTCCTTCATCAACAGCCCAATCAACCATTTCACTAAACATTCTATGAACTTCATCTTGAGATTTATTGTTACCCTTTTCCCATATATTTGAGTTAGAAACGTTGCCTGCCATTAGATTTGGCTCTCCGCCATCAACAGGGTTATCAGCAACCTTTTTCGCAATTTTTAATGCTGAACGATTAAGAGGTTCTAGTAATTCTTCTTTACCAATGACCCTCATTTTCTC
>LUQU01000093.1 GCA_001628005.1 SAR86 cluster bacterium REDSEA-S09_B4 | reverse complement strand
ATCTACCAGCAACCCTAATCTTTACTCCTTGAGCTCCCTGTCTCATCGCGTTTTGAACGGCTCTCTTCATAGCCCTTCTAAACATAACTCTTCTTTCCAGTTGTTGTGCCACATTGTCAGCTAAAAGTTTCGCATCTAAATCAGGCTTTCTAATTTCCTGAATACTTAAAGTAACAGGAATGCCCATCATTAGAGTCACTTCTTCTCTCATTTTGTCGATGTCCTCACCTTTCTTCCCAATAACTACACCTGGTCGTGCGGTATGTATTAAAACTCTAGCGTTATCAGCTGTTCTTTCTATTTCAATGCGACTTACGGAAGCATGACTTAATTTTGAAAATAAGTGTTCCTTTACCTCAATATCTTTAAGTAAATTTTCAGTGTATTTTGATTTTTCAGCATACCAATGAGAAGTGTGCTCTTTGGTTATACCAAGTCTAAAACCTATTGGATGTACCTTCTGTCCCATAATTAGTTTATTTCCTCTAATGTTAATTTAATATTACAGTTACGTTTTAAATATCTATCTGCTCTACCTCTCGCACGAGGTCTTATCCGTTTCATGGTGAAACTTTCATCAACGAGTATTTTAGAAATAAATAATCTATCAATATCTAAGCCTTGATTGTGTTCAGCGTTTGCAATCGCAGATTCCAATACTTTTTTGATAATTGGAGCTGATTTTTGAAGATCAAAACTTAGAATATCTAAAGCTTCTTCCACTTGTTTACCGCGTATTTGATTAGCAACCAATCTAGCTTTATAGCCGGATACTCTAGCGCTTCTCAAAGTTGCATTTACTTCAGCCATTTTCTTTCTTAAGTTGTCTTCCTATCACCTGAATGGATTCTGAAAGTTCTAGTTAAAACAAATTCTCCTAATTTATGCCCTACCATATCTTCTTGAATAAAAATGGGTACATGCTGTCTTCCATTATGAATAGCTATATTAAGCCCAACCATTTGTGGAGTGATAAGTGACCTTCTTGACCAGGTTTTGATAGGTTTTTTGTCATTAGCTGTAATAGCTTTATCCACTTTATTCTGTAAGTGCACATCTACAAAAGGTCCTTTTTTTACTGATCTAGGCATAATTCTTTATTGATATCTACGTCTTACTATTAGGCGGTTACTTCGTTGTTTAGATTTTCTAGTTCTAAATCCTTTTGTCGACACTCCCCAAGGGGTTACAGGATGCCTTCCTCCTGAAGTCTTTCCTTCTCCTCCTCCATGTGGATGGTCTATAGGGTTCATTGCCACTCCTCTAACCTTTGGCCTTCGACCTAACCATCTTTTTGCACCAGCCTTTCCTACAGATCTAAGAGCATGTTCAGAATTTGAGACAGTCCCTATTGTTGCTTTACATTCTGAAAGAACTTTCCTAACTTCTCCACTACGAAGTCTTAAAGTAGTATACCTGCCCTCAATAGCTAATATTTGAGCTGCAGAACCTGCACTTCTAGCTATTTGAGCTCCTTTTCCAGGAAACATCTCAATACAGTGAACAGATGTACCTAACGGAATATTCGATAGACATTAGACATAAAGAGTTTCCTGTGGAGATTGAAGCAGAGGACCCAGATTCTATTAAATCTCCATTTTTTAAACCTTCAGGAGCAATGATGTATCTTCTTTCACCATCTTCATAAAGAACCAACGCTATATTTGCTGATCTGTTTGGGTCATACTCCAATCTTTCAACGCGTGCTTTTATTGAGTCTTTATCACGTTTAAAATCGATAATTCTATAATTCTTTTTATGACCTCCACCTCTATGCCTTGAGGTAATTCTACCTTTGTTGTTTCTTCCTGATGTTTGTTTTTTACTTTCAAGAAGGCCCTGGTAACCTGATCCTGTATGAAGTCCTTCCCTAGAAACCCAAGATCTGAACCTTCTTCCAGCAGATGTAGGTTTAGATTTTTTTATTTGATTAGCCATTTATTCCATTCCCACATCTATGGTTTGTCCTTCAGCAAGACTTACATATGCTTTCTTCCAATTTGGTCTTTTCTTGATTCTGAACCTAGACCGCTTAGATTTACCTTTTACTTTTAAAACCCTTACCTTATTTACTTCAACTGAGAAATATTCTTCCACAGCTTTTTTTATCTCTCTTTTAGTAGAATTAATATCTACTTTAAATGCATATTGATTATTTGCATTCATAAGATTAGTAACCTTTTCAGTAAGGTGAGATGCTTTAATAGTTCTGTATAAATCTTTTTTCATTAAGCAACTACCTCAGCAAGTGAATTAATGGCATCCACAGTAAAAACTACCTTTTCAGCATTTATAAGATCAACAGGATTTAAAGAATTAACCGTTTGTGAACTTATATTGAATAGATTATTAGAAGCAATCTCAAAATTTGGGTTCTTTTCTTTAAAAACAAAAACTGCATTTGTTAAGCCTAAGCCTGACACTATTTTTTTTAGTTCAGAAGTTTTGGGGGGTTCATTAATTTCTAGGTTATCTATAACAACTAACCTTTCTTCATTAATTAATCTAGAAAGTATAGATCTCAAAGCTGCTCTATACATTTTCTTGTTTACCTTTTTCTTCTTTGATGGTTTAAAGACATGGGCAAAGGTAACCCCCCCTGATCTCCATATTGGACTTCTTATAGTTCCTGCTCTAGCTCTTCCCGTTCCCTTTTGTCTCCAAGGTTTTCTTCCTCCACCTCTAACTGCAGACCTATTCTTTTGAGCCTTCGTATTTGGATGAGAATTATGGATGTAAGCTGTAACTAACTGATGAACTAGATCAAAATTGTACTTTTGCGAAGAAATAGCTTCCGGGAAGTCTATCTCAGGCCTCTTAGCTCCATTTTGATCAATCACTTGCATTTTCATTTTATTGTTTTGATTCTTCAGCTTCTTCAGAATTACTTTCTTCAGGAAGGGTTTCTTCTGGATGGGCTTGTTCTGGTTGGGATTCTTCTGTTTGGGCTTGTTCAGGTTGGGATTTTTCTGGATGGGTTTCTTCTGGATGGGTTTCTTCCGCAACTGGGAATTCTACTTTTTCTCCCCTTGAAGGTCGCAGCATTACCCGAGAACCAGTTGCACCTGGTATAGAACCTTGAATAAGCACCAAACTATTCTCTATATCTATAGAAACAATTTTTAAATTCTGAATAGTTACCTTTTCTGACCCCATATGACCTGACATCTTCTTCCCTTTCCAAACTCTACCTGGAGTTTGACACTGTCCTATAGACCCTGGTGCTCTATGAGCCAGAGAATTACCATGGGTTGCATCTTGCATTTTAAAATTCCATCTTTTAACAGTACCTGCAAAACCCTTCCCTTTTGATACACCTGAAACATCCACAGCTTGTCCTTCTTGAAATACCTCTAAAGGGATAGTTTTTCCCACCTCTAGCTTCTCCATCTCATCATTTTCAATGGGAAATTCCCATAAACCC
>LUQU01000092.1 GCA_001628005.1 SAR86 cluster bacterium REDSEA-S09_B4 | reverse complement strand
TCTCTAAGTTGAGAAGGGTCATTAAGGTTTATCCAATTTAAATCCCTTTTTGCAGAAGTTTTATTAATTCTGCTCAGTTCTATTTTTGAATGTCTAGCTACTTCCCCTCCGAAATTGATTAAATCTTTAATTGTTTCACCTTCCTTAAATTCAAATAATCCAGCACGAGGAATTGAGCCTACTATCTTTGCAGAATTATTCCTTAAAGGAATGAATATAGTATCTCCCTGCTCCAATCTTATGTCTTTACTTGTATCTCCTTTTATAACAAGGTCATAAAAGTCGAAAGTTTGAATTGTCTTACCATTTCTTTTTACTTCTATATTTCTTAAAGACCCATTTCTATTAACCCCTCCTGTTGCGAATAGAGCATTTGTTAGTGTGCTCAGGGCGCTGATGGTATAAGCCCCTGGTTTGTACGCACTGCCTAGAACATAGATGTTAATTGATCTTAATTCACCTAATGTAATAAAAGTATTGGTTCCTATAAGTTCTGTCTTCACTTTGTTACTTATAAGAGTTTCAGCTTCTGTAAAAGTTAGACCTGCCAAAGTTACAGGTCCTAGAAGCGGTAAATGCAAAGTTCCTGTTCTAGTTATATAACCTTCTTTAGTTAAGTTTTCATTTCCGTAATATTCAACTCTAAGTTGATCGCCTGGCCCTAGAGTGTAGGAAGGTGGTACTGGTACATCTGAAGACAGAGCAAAAGTTAAAGGGACGGAACTGAAAAGAGAATACCCAAAAACACATTCTTGTTTTTTACATTCTTCTTTTCTTCTCTCATCTTCTTTAAAAGTAAGAAATTCCTGGTAATCCTGTTCATCACTAGTCAACTCAGAATCAGATTGCTCTGACAGTTCCTTAAGAGCCATCATTTGTGCAGGTGTTAATTCTTCTTCAGAATATATTGTTAAGCAACTTGCCAAAGAAATTAAATATATACAAAGTTTTAAAAGATAATTTTTTTTCATCAAATTTTTTAGCCTTCTAATATTCGCGAAAAAGCATTCTACTAGTTTTAAAGAAAAACACCTATTTTGAGGGATTAACGATACCCATACTCCAGCCTAACTTATTCCTACAACCCCCATAAAAGTCATGACCTAAAGGATGTATTAAAGTAAGTTGAGAAGAACTTTTAGAAATAGTTATTTCTTTCTTGCCTTTGAAATTAATTTTATCCTGACTGTCAAAACTAACCTGACAGGATGAGCCTGATTGTGTAAGAACAACCCTTATAAGGCTTGAATCTTTAACTATTAGAGAACTGCTACTTAAACTTTGAGGAAACATTGGTAAAAGTGTAATTGCTTCGACTTCTGGATGTACTATTGGTCCACCTCCTGATAAAGAATAAGCTGTAGAGCCTGTGGGTGTATTAATTATTACTCCGTCAGCTTTCTGTTTATAAACAAAAGCGTCATTGATATAGATTTCAAACTCTATCATCTGGGCAATTGACCCTGAATGGATAACTATTTCATTAAGAGCTATAAAAGATTCTTTATCTTCTTTAATGGAGGCTTCTAAGAAAAACCGATTATCAGTTATATACTTTCCGTTTATAACTTCCAGTAAACTCGTAGTTACATCATTTGGAGCTATATCTGATAAAAAACCTAGCTTTCCTAGGTTTATCCCTAACAGAGGCACACCTTTAGATCCATAAATCCTAGAGCAATTAAGTATGGTTCCATCTCCACCAATTGCTATAAGTAAATCAGAACTAGTAACAATCTTTTTAGAACTTACTAACTTGCTATATTTACTCTTATTTAAATCAGAAAGACTTTTGTCATGAGAAATCTCTATATCAACAGAAGAAAGAATCTCTATTATTTGTTTTGCGATACTAAAAACCCTTTTGTCTTTGGAAGAGGTAGATAGAGCTATTTTAGAAAACTTCTTCTTTTTTACCATTTTCTTACCCAGTAAATGAATATAGTATCAACACCTGCAATAAAAACCTTAAAGATATACTTAGTTACTGCAATCAAGAAGGCAGTCTTTATATCCATACCAGCCATTACCCAAGTAAACTGATAGATCATAGTATCAAGCAGTTGAGAAGTGATTGTTGATAAATTATTTCTTAACCAAAGCTTAGATTCACCTGTATAAGATCTAATCTTATGAAAAAACCATACATCAAATGTCTGACTGATTAAGTATGCTGTTAAAGATCCTATGACAAATATAGGAGAATAACCCGCTAGAGTAGAAATGGCATTGTGTACTTCTAACGCTGAGCCCGTGATATCTGACGGCCTAAACTGAATACTAATTAAAAGTGTAATCATTACAGCAACATTAGCTACGAAACCTAACATAACCGCTCTATTAGCTTCTTCTCGCCCAAACTTTTCATTCAATACATCTGTCGCAAAATAAATCCCTGAATAAAGGATAGCTCCCATACTGGCTGTAAAACTGTATCCGAATAAAGTAAGTTCGCTTACCTTGCCTCCTTGCAAGTTTCCCAAAACAATCCCTAGTACTACTGCTGTGTATAAGCCATATTTTCCAAAGAATCTGTATAGAAGAATAGCTAAACCCAAGTCATAGACTACTGTAAGTAGCCATAACAGTTCTTGATTAGCTAATAGTTCTTGCATCTAATTTAAAAAAATCTACTTTTATGATTTACTTAAGGCCAGTCTAATAAAAAAGGACTAATTAAACACTAATGAACCAAGAATTATCACAATATATTAACCAAGCTAAGAATATAGTTATATTTACTGGAGCTGGAATAAGTACTGAATCAGGTATTCCTGATTTCAGAGGTCCACAAGGAGTTTGGAAAACTACACCTAACATGTATGGTGGTTGGGATACAAGTTACTGCAGCTACTGTTACAAAATCTAATAAAATTACTAGCTACCTCTAAAAAACGCCCCTTTTTAGGGGCGTTTTTTTTTGAATAAAACTCAAATTCAAACGTTACTTAGATATGATGATGCTAAATGATCCTGTTCTATTAATAGATATGATGATGCTAAATGATCCTGTTCTATTAAAACTAGATTATGTAAGATTAGAAGGGGAAAATTCTTATGTTAGAAAAAATAGACGAGGATTTTATAAAAAGATTAATATTAATAGCCCGAGGAATAGCCCGAGGAAACTGCGATCCGGACGAACTGGTCAACGAAGCCGTGGAATACCTCTTGAAAAACAAAGATAAATATAAAAACCATCCCAATCTAATAGCTGTAGCTGTTTTAAAAATGAAAGGTTTGCATATTGATTTCATTAGAAAAAATAAAAATTTAACTGCTTTAACCGATCAGGAAGAAATAGGAATGGATATGGATGAAAAAATGGAAATTAGTTTAGAATGTAAAAAAGTTTTTGAAGTTATTAAAAAAATGGGAGAAAAATGTCAGGAAATTTTAATGCTGGCTGCAGACGGGATGTCCATGCAAGAAATGCAAGAGATTACAAATGTTAACAG
>LUQU01000091.1 GCA_001628005.1 SAR86 cluster bacterium REDSEA-S09_B4 | reverse complement strand
TTTGGACAATCAGTATTAGAACAAATTTTCAAAGTTTACAAACAAAAAGAATTATTAGAAGACGCAATTATCATTTACAGGGTTCAAAGAGCACCTGAAAGAAGAGTATTTTATATCGACGTAGGTAATATGCCAACACACTTGGCTATGCAATTCGTTGAAAGAGTTAAAAACGAAATTAATCAAAGAAGAATTCCAAGCACATCAGGTGGTGTCAACTATATTGATGCAACATATAACCCTATGAGCATTAATGAAGATTATTTCTTTCCGCAAACAGCAGAAGGAAGAGGATCAAAAGTTGATACACTGCCAGGTGGAACTAACCTAGGTGAGATAGATGACCTTAAATTCTTTACAAACAAACTGTTTAGAGGTTTAAGAATACCAAGTTCATACTTGCCAACTGGTCCAGATGATTCACAACAACAATATAATGACGGTAGAGTAGGTACTGCGTACATTCAAGAATTAAGATTTAACAAATATTGTATGAGATTACAAAGTATGTTAACACAAACATTTGATGAGGAGTTTAAATTTTGGATTAAAAGCAAAGGATACAACATAGACAGCACAGTATTCGAACTAAAACTTAATCCACCACAAAACTTTGCACAATATAGACAAACTGAAATGGATCAAGCACGTGTACAAACATTTACACAGGTTGCAGAACTACCTTATATGTCAAAAAGATTTTCATTAAAAAGATATCTAGGGTTAACTGAAGAAGAAATGGCAAGAAATGCTGATCTTTGGGCAGAAGAAAACAATATTCCTAAGAAAAAACAAAGCAAACAAGCACAATTAAGAGGTGGTGGAGTTACACAGGCAGGAGTTACATCAGATTTAGATCAATTCGAAGAACCAACAGCTGAACCTGACTCACCAGAACCAGGAGCACCAACTCCAGGAACACCAGGTACAACACCAGGTGGTGGAGGTACTATACCTGGCGGTGGAGGTCCAACACCGGCATAGGGTTAAATACTGATATGAAACTATTAGAATTCTTTACATATACAGGAGATGGGTTTGAACAAGACAAAACATATGAACCTGAAAACGATATTTCTGTATTAGACAAGGATGATACTAGAAAAACACGCCTTACACTCAAAGATATCAATTCAATGAGACTAGCATCTGAAGAACACGATGTACAACAAAAGGAAGAAGCCAAATTTGTCCAAAAAATGTATGGACAACCAGCAGTAGATGATAACTTAGAGTTGTAAGTTATGAGTGACATAGCATTTGTATTGGGAAATGGCGAATCTCGAAAAGGAATCCAAATAGAAGACCTAAAAAAACACGGTAAGGTATATGCCTGTAACGCGGTGTATCGTACTGACCGTCCTGATTTTTTAGTTGCTGTTGATCCTAAAATGATGCTTGAGATTGCAGAATCAGATTATATGATGAAGAACCAGGTATGGTCAAATTTTAACAATCAATATAACAAAGTACAAAGAATATTAGATCATGTAAAATGGTTTCAACCTAGTTTAGGGTGGAGCTCTGGTCCGACAGCATTAAGAATGGCGTGTGAACGTAAACACAAAGAGATTTATTTACTAGGGTTTGACTATCAAGGACATAGAGATGCTAAAATGACCAATAGAAACAAGTTTAACAATCTTTATAAAGACACTCGCAACTATAAAAAAAGCCAAGATGAAGGTACTTTCTATGGCAACTGGATGAATCAAACGAAGAGGTGCCTACAAGATTTCAAAGACATAAACTTTACCCGTGTGATACCTAAAGACTGGTTTTCTCCTAAAGATTTAACCTGGAATAAGAATTTAACTACTACTTTAATACCCGAATTTTTAGCTAAATTCAACCTTGAGATAAAAACATAGCCAAAAGAGCTGTTTTTCTTCAAATATAGGTACCATTTTTACCTTTTTTAGTAAATATAAACACTTATAAGCGAAACAACCTTGCAATCAACAGGAGCACGTGCAAATATGACACAATCAACAAATAAATTTGAACAATTGCTTGAGCTTTTAATCAATGAAGAAAATGAAAAAGCCGAACAAATGTTTCATGAAATAGTCGTAGAAAAGTCACGAGACATCTACGAAAATTTAGCAGATTCAGAAACTGAAACTGCTACTACAGAAGCTAAAGACGAAACTAAAGAAGACGAAAAGAAAGACGACTCAGTAAAAGAAAATTCTGACAAAGCTGACGAAAAAGCAGAAGACAAAAAAGAAGATGCTAAAGAAGAAGCTAAAGCAGAAAAAACTGATGAATCTATTCCAGCTGTACTGGCTAAACAACCAGCACCAGTTGTAACTCAAAAATCAGATGAAGAATCAATTGAAGAAATCGGTGGCGACGCTACTGATGAATTAGTTAAAGATATTTCAGCTGATGGAGAAGGTGACGCAGACGCGGCCGCTGACGAAATCGGAGCAGATATGGATGCAGACGGTGACGAAAATGGCGAAGAAGGCGACACTGAAGAAAGAGTTGCTGATTTAGAAGATGCTTTAGACGAACTAAAAGCAGAATTTGAAAAAATGCTGGCTGGACAAAACGGTGATGAAGAAGCAGAAGAACAGGCTTTAGCACCAGTTATACCAGCTCAAGAGACACAACCAGAGATGTCTATTGAAGGTAAAGATGCTAAGGAAGATGCGAAAGCAAAAGCTGAAGCAAAAGCAGAAACTAAGGAAACTGTAAAAGAATACAAGATCAAAAAGACTGCTGATAATAAAGACCATGCAGACGATAAGAAATCACCTGTTGCATCTAAAAGAAAAGATTTAGGTGGAACATCTGTTAAAACTGGTAGCGGCGCAGAAGACAAAGGCAGACCGGCACCAAAAGCAGAAACTATGGGTAATTTTGAGAATAGTCCAGGTAAAGACAAGTCAACTTCAATGAAAAAAGAAGTTAAGGCTGATACTAAAGACCATTCAGATAAATCTGCAAAAAGTCCAGTTAAATCAGCTTAATAACTGAACTTTTAAAGGAGAGTCTAAATGTCACTTTATCTAAGAGAACACTTAACGTACGATCAAGCCAGAATACAGGTCTTGCACGAAGGCAAAGAAGGCAAGGACTTGTACATGAAGGGGATCTGTATACAAGG
>LUQU01000090.1 GCA_001628005.1 SAR86 cluster bacterium REDSEA-S09_B4 | reverse complement strand
CTCTTAATGTTTTGGACATGAAAGAATTTAAACTTCTACTTATTTCCGACAAAGAAGACCAAAACCAAAAAGCTATGGAGCTATCAAAAAAAATTAAGCTCCCCTTTGTCGGACATTTAGGCGATTTAAAGAAAAACCAAGAAGACCATGAAGATAGTTTTTTATTAATTGTATCGGCGGATTTAATCTATCTAAAGAAGGGTTTGGCTGGAACTTCTAAGCCAATTTATTGTGACTTCTGCAAGTGGAGCAAAGAAAATAAGAGAAATAACTTAGTAAGAAGTATGCGAGGATTACCCCAGCAAGGGGTAATTATCGACGCTACCGCTGGCTTCGGAAGAGATGCTCTAATACTAAGCTCTTTAGTTGAGCGAGTTCTCTTAATTGAAAGAGTTCCTTGGGTTTCTGCTCTTTTAGAGGATGGTCTGAAGAACTCAAGAGAACAACTACCTTACTTATCCAGTACACAAGTTATTTGTTGTGACTCCAAAAAATATCTCTTAAATTTAAAAACTAAACCGGATGCTATTTACTTAGACCCTATGTTTGAAAAAATGGGTAAATCTAAAGCAAAAAGAGAAGTACAGGCACTAAGGGATTTGACCATACAGTCAAACGAAGACGAATTATTAGAAGTGGCTTTGAAGAAAGCTAAAGACAGGGTAGTGGTTAAAAGACATAAAAAAGTAAAAAATCTTTCTGGCTTAAAGCCAACTTTCTCTTTAACGGGCAGGGTGGTTCGTTATGATGTTTATTCTATAAGTTAAGCCTATTAACCTCATTCATAAATTCTTGATTAAAGAACTGTTTAAATTCTTTTTGAACGCGTTTTGTTATTCGCGAAGCTGATAGCTTGTTATCCGTGTTTTCTTTGATATACCTGTCATCTAGGAGCTTAGTTATAAAGGATTTGAATTTAGAAGCATCTGAGAACTCTGTGTACAGCCAGCCTTCAATTTCTTGCAACTTATTAGCAATCGCCTCACACTTATCTTGTAACTCAAGTATATCTATCTCCTCTTTCCATAAAGTACTCATAACAATATAGAACCTCTTGATACTTGGTTCACTAATATTGCTTAGAGCTAAGAAATCTCTATATTCTTTACTATCTTTTTCTGGTTTAGTTAGAAGATCTTTATCTTTTTTAACAACCAAGCCTAATTCAATTAATATTTTTAAATTATTAACTACCACTTTACCCACTTGTTCATCACTCCAAGGTAAATAGAAATCACTTTGAAGAAATGGATAAACAAGGTTTGTGAGCCTTAAGATTTCCTTTTCTGACAATTCTTCTACGTACTTTAATGATAAACAAACCAATGAATATAGAAGGAAGAAATGTGAAATATTATTTTGATAAAAACTCAGAAGAGCGGCTTCATTTCTTGTAGGCCTAAATACTTTTTCTCCTCCGATTAACTGACTATTTATCAATCCCAGTTCTTCAGTTTTTGCAATGATTTTTTCAGGAGAGTCCTCTGTTAACCACACGTCTTTAAAATTTTGGTTTCTTTTAATAAGATCAATAAACAGTTCAATTCGTTTACTTATAATTTTTGTATCTAAAGATTGTGTGGTTTCAGTAAGAAGGCTTAGAGAAAATAAACTTGAAGTAGTAATAGCAGAGGATTTATTTATACCCTTCATCACCTCTATACCCAATCTACTCGTAGCTTTTTTAAGCCAGATAGGGCGATCTAAAGGCGAATCAATCGTATAATCTTTAAGGCCTTCTTTCAGTTCTAAGAAATCTTTAAGATCTATAGGCTCTCCAAAGTTTATGTAGGCATTGCCAAGAAAGTTACCAAAATCCTTAATGGTTTTAAATAAGTCTAAAAAATTTTCTCTCTTCTTCTCTTCGCCCAATAACTCAGACAAGTAGCTATTGCCTTCTATAATTTTTTCATAACCTATGTAGGTTGGAATCAATTTAACTTTCTCATCGCTTAAGCTAGCAAAACTTCTAATTGTCATTGATAAGAGACCCGGTTTAGCTTGAAGCGTAAACCCGCTTCTACTCCTGCCGCCCTCAGGAAAAAATTCAACAGAAGATCCTCTTTGTAACAATCTTTTAAAATACTGAAAGAAGATAAGGCTATAAAGCTTGTTATCTCTAAATGATCTGCGCATAAAGAATGCTCCACCGCCTTTACCAATCCCTCCTAAAATAGGAAGATTAAGATTATTCCCTGCGGCTATGTGGGGAAGCATTAAGCCTTTTTCCAACAGAATGTAAGATAAAGCAAGGTAGTCTATATGGCTTCTATGACACGGAAGGTAAACAAGACTGTTGTCATCTGCGATCGATTTAATTTTATCCAAGTTTTGTAAGTGAATGCCGTCATACCTTTTATTCCAAAACCAACTCAAACCTCGTTGTAGGTTTCTTACGATCGGATAATTAATATCTGAGCATATTTCATTGGCGTATTTAAATGCTTTTTTATTTAGCCGTCTTTTCTTCTTAAGATCTCCTTTACTTTGGGCTTTTATCTCTTCACGTACGACCTTATCTCTGGATAAAGATCTCACCAAAGTTCTTCTATGAGAGATATCTGGTCCAATCGCAGCTTTCTTTGTCTTCCTAAATATAGCTCGTAAATAACGGCTAACTAATCTTGAACTTTCGTCGACAGTTCTTTCTTTATCTTTTAACTCAGAGAGAGTAAGAGGCCGATTAAATTTAATAACCAAAGACCTTCCGTGTAAAAGAACTCTAAAAAACTTTTTAAAATAACCGCTTACAGTCCAAGATTGCGAAAAAACTATTTTAAAAAAAGATTTTTGTTTATCAGGATGCATTCCCCAATAGAAAGACACAGGTATCAAAATTATCTTTTCATCATCCAGACTCAGAATCTCAGGTAGGTTTTCGGGCAAAAACCGCTTAATTTTTTGTGTACCTATATCAAATTTTGGAGGTATTAAGCGAATAAATCTTTGTAGATTTGTTTCTTCAAAGCCTTCTATAGGCGATACGGTATTTTGTTTATCTGTGTATTTATCTAAGGCAACTAATTCGCTAACAGACTTATTGGGAAGCGCATAGATTGTTTTTGGGTTGGTTAGATCTTTTTCTGTAATCCCTTCTTCAAACTCCACTTCAAATCTAATCAAAGGAGAGACGCAGTACTTAACTACTGAAAAAAACTTTTCTCTAATCCAAAATTTCAACATAAGGCTATAATTTTAGAATAGAGTTTAACCTTTCGAAGTAAACTTTTTTACTAAGACTTTTGCCGGAGTGGCGGAATTGGTAGACGCAGGGGATTCAAAATCCCCCGCCCTTTGGGTGTGAGAGTTCGAGTCTCTCCTCCGGCACCAAGAGGAAAATAATTGAAACTTGAAGATTTTAACTTTGTACTTCCCAAAGAGCTCATTGCCTCTTCTCCTCTGAAAGAAAGGACCTCCAGTAAACTTTTAATGGTAGGAAGTGATTTTAAAGATCTAGTTTTTTCAGATCTTCCAGACCTTCTGAAGCCAGAAGACGTTCTAGTAATTAATGATACTAAGGTAATAAATGCAAGGTTAGTTGGACAAAAGGAAACAGGGGCAAAGGTAGAGCTTTTAATAGAAAAAATTCTTGATAAAGAGAATTCCCTGGTGCAACTAAGATCAAATTCTCGTTTGAGAGAAGGTGACAAGATTCTTCTTTCTAGAAGCAAAGAATCCGCTTCTTTAACAAAAAAAAGGGGAGATATTTGGCAAGTTAAATTTTCGCAACCAGCAAAAAAGATAATTGATAGCTTTGGCTTAGTTCCCTTGCCTCCGTATATAAAAAGGGAGGCTAATTCTGCAGATGCTGAGCGATATCAAACGGTGTATGCAGATCCTGCTAAAAACTATTCAGTGGCAGCGCCAACAGCAGGGTTTCATTTTGACAAAGAGCTATTGGATTCAGTAACGAATAAAGGTAGTGGCAGCGCCAACAGCAGGGTTTCATTTTGACAAAGAGCTATTGGATTCAGTAACGAATAAAGGTGTGAATATTGCAAAAATAGCCTTGCACATTGGTATGGGTACTTTTAAGCCCATTAAAAGCAAAGTAATAACGGATCATAAGATGCATAAGGAGTCCATTGAACTAAAACAGGAAGCCATAGATTTAATTAATCTCTCAAAGGAAAAGGGCGGTAGAGTGATATGCGTTGGTACAACTTCGCTTAGATGTCTCGAGTCCATAGCTAAGGACAACAAAGGTGTTTTAAAGCCATTTACTGGAGAAACCGATCTGTTTATTTATCCAGGATTTAAATTCAACGTGGTTGATGCGTTAATTACAAACTTCCATTTGCCTAAATCTACCTTACTTCTTTTGGTGAGTGCTTTTGGAGGATATGAGAAGATGAGAGAAGCTTATAAGTACGCAATACAAGAAAAGTACAGGTTTTATAGTTATGGAGATTCAATGTTTATCAATGCCAATCCTGATTAGATCATGACATTTGGGTTTAATCTTATAGCTGAAGACGGGCAAGCGAGATTGGGTGAGGTCACTACTTTTCATGGAAAGATAGATACCCCTGTCTTCATGCCAGTAGGGACTTACGGTGCAGTCAAAACACTTTCTCCTAGAGCCTTAATGGACTTGGAGGCGCAAATAATTCTTTCCAATACTTACCATCTTATGGAAAGACCAGGAATAGAAATCATTAAAAAGCATGATGGGTTACATAACTTTATGTCTTGGGATAAACCAATTTTGACTGATTCAGGAGGCTACCAG
>LUQU01000009.1 GCA_001628005.1 SAR86 cluster bacterium REDSEA-S09_B4 | reverse complement strand
CAGCTGAGGCATGTGATTTAATTTGATATAGGAGGAACACGGTTATGAGTTATTCACACTTAGGAGGAGAACCAAGAGAATCCTTTAAAGACCTACAAGACACTTTCAATATGATAGAAAGCTTTATGGGGTATTTACCCAATTCTCATCTGTCTATGGCTAAAAACCCTAATTTAAATGAAGGGTTTTCGGCTCTAGCTGGAACTATTTTTGGCAGTAAACATCTTGATATGGATTTAATAAATTTAATTGCATTAGCTTCAAGCCTGTCTTCCGGTTGTAAATACTGCCAAGCCCATACTTCGCATGGAGCAAATAGGGCAGGTGTGAATCCAGAAAAGATAGCAGAAATTCTAAAATACAAAGAAAGCAGTCATTTTAGTTTAAGCGAGAAGGCTGCTTTAGATTTAGCTTTTTCGGC
The DNA here is from genome assembly GCA_001628005.1 of SAR86 cluster bacterium REDSEA-S09_B4. Taxonomy (GTDB): domain Bacteria; phylum Pseudomonadota; class Gammaproteobacteria; order Magnimaribacterales; family Magnimaribacteraceae; genus AEGEAN-183. The sequence goes on along the minus strand of LUQU01000009.1, from coordinate 13,735 downwards.
TGGAGTTACTCCGAATGCTTCCAAAAAGGAGCATTTTGTTGAATTACGAAACCATTTCAGTGATGAAGCCATAATAGATATTGTGGCTGTGATTTCACTTTTTGGCTTTTTAAATAGATGGAATGACACTTTGGGTAGCAAACTAGAAGATGTACCGAAAGAATTTGTAGAAAAAGAACTAAAACCTTTAGGATGGAAAAATTAAGGAGATATTTATGGACATACCTTTTGAAAAAACTTTGGCAGAGATCATAAGATGGAGAGTAGATAAGAAGCCAGAAGCTATAGCGCATAAGTTTGGTGATCGTGAAACAACCTACAAAGAGTTTGATTCTTATGCAAACCAGATAGCTCAAGGCTTAATAGCTTTAGACTGTTCTCCAGACACACGAGTCGCCTTTTTAGCAAAAAATTCAGATTACTTTTTCGAATTTTTATATGGAACTCTGAAGTCAAGAACAGTAGCTGTTGGAGTTAATTGGCGGTTGGCTCCCCCAGAAGTAGCTTTTATAGTTAATGATTCAAAAAGTGAGGTACTTTTTGTTGGCTCAGAGTTTTTTGGGTTAATAGAACAAATAAAGGATGATCTTCCTCATGTAAAGAAAATTATTGCTGTTGGCGATACTCATGAAGAATGGGAAGGTTTTGTAGATTGGAGAGATTCACAAAAAGATGAAGACCCTCTTATTGAGACTTTACCTGATGATGATGTAATCCAGTTATATACATCAGGGACAACTGGTCACCCTAAAGGAGTTCAACTAACTAATAACAACTTTTCAAGTGCAAACATAATGGCTAAACAAGGCTATTATCGACAGTCATTTCGTGAAGAATCGGTTAATCTAGTCTGCATGCCTGTGTTCCATGTGGCCGGCACTAACATGGGGTTAGCTGGGTATGTATTTGGGTGTAAAAGCATTATCATTCCAGAAGTTGATCCAACATTAATTTTGGAACTGATTGAAAAAGAAAAAATAGAGAACACGCTTTTTGTACCCGCTGTAATCCTTTTCTTAATTCAACACCCGGAAGTGGAAAACATTGACTGGTCTTCTTTAAAAACAGTGGTTTACGGTGCCTCACCTATTGCTCAAGACACGCTAGAAAAGGCCATACAAATTATGGACTGTGAGTTTTGGCAAGTTTATGGTTTAACAGAAACTAACGGTGCTGTTACTTTTTTATCTCCAGAAGACCATGATCCTTCAAAGAATAAACTTAGGTCTTGTGGAAAACCTGGTTACGGAGCTGAGATCAGAATAGAAGACCAAGATGGAAAAGAGCTAGCTATTGGAGAAGTTGGAGAGATTGTAATTAAATCTGACAATAACATGAAAGCTTATTGGAATAGACCTGAAGCAACAGCAGAATCTGTTGTTGACGGATGGTTTTACTCAGGCGATGCGGGCTACTTTGATGAAGACGGCTTTTTGTACATCCACGATAGGGTGAAAGATATGATTGTTTCAGGAGGAGAAAATATCTACCCAGCGGAAGTGGAAAATGCATTAATGAGTCACGATGACATTCTTGATGCAGCCGTCGTAGGTATTCCTGATGATAAATGGGGTGAAGCCGTTAAGGGCTTTGTGGTACTTAAGGAAGGCATTGAGTTGAAAGAAGCAGATATCATCTCGTATGCGAGAACTCAAATAGCCGGATATAAATGTCCAAAATCTATTAATTATGTGACTGAACTACCTCGAAATCCTTCTGGAAAGATTCTTCGAAGGGAAATCAGAGACCCTTTTTGGGAAGGTAAAGAAAGAAAAGTTTCAGGGAATTAAGACAATGGAGAATTTTGAACCCAATAAATTTGAACAGAACACCCATCCTTACACCATAAAGAGGCTCAGTCCTTCAATTGGTGCAGAACTTTTAGATGTAGATTTAAAAAAACCTCTAACTGATTCTTTAAAAGATGAAATTTACCAAGCTCTTTTGGTTTATAAAGTAATCTTCTTTAGGGATCAGGACTTAACCATAGAAGAGCATATGGATTTTGCTAAAAATTTTGGGGAGCTGGAAATCCATCCTTTTGCAAGTAATGATGAGCAATACCCCGAAGTTTTAAAGATTACACATAACGAAAAGAATAAAGGTAGAGAAAATACATGGCATTCTGATGTTACTTGGAGACTTGAACCTTCTTTAGGCTCTATCTTGAGGATGAAGGAATCACCAAAAGTAGGTGGCGATACCTTATTTGCTGATATGTATGCAGCTTATGAAGATTTATCTGATGAAGTGAAAGAAAAACTTGATGGAGCGATAGCAGTACATGATTTTGCAGGTTTTAGAAAAAGGTTAGAAAAAAATGGCGTAAGTGAAGAGGAAATTGAAGCCTTTAACAAAAAATACCCCATGCCCGAGCACCCTGTTATAAGAACTCACCCAGATACAGGGAAGAAGTTAATCTACGTTAACGCAGCTTTTACACAGTACATTAAAGATTGGGATGCCGAAGAATCCTCAAAAATGTTGAGATTTCTTTATTCCAGAGCAGCAACACCAGAATATCAGTGTCGTTTTGTGTGGGAAGACAACTCAATAGCATTTTGGGACAACAGGTCAGTGCAGCATTATGCCTCGTCAGATTACTGGCCTCAGGTTAGGAGAGTTGAAAGAGTTACGATCATAGGAGATCGACCCGTATAACAAAACCACAGCCTATACCTCGTGTCTTTCAGGGTATTTTTAAGTAAGTGAATAATTTTTTTATAAATATTATTTTAATTATAGCCATTGGCTTAACGTGGGGAGCTTCCTTTATGTTTACTAAAATTGCTGCCCCTGTAGTAGGCCCCATAGATTTAGTTACTTCAAGGTTAATCATCGCAGCAGCTTTTTTAGCCCCAATTTTTTTACGAAAACGCCATTTCCAGGGGTTCAAAAATCATTTAAAGCCGTTAATTATTTTTGGAATATTTAATGCTACTTTGCCATTTTTCTTATTTGCTTATGCTGCTTTAGCCTTAAATGCAGGGACACTTTCAGTAATGAATGCCACTTCACCATTATTTGCTTTTGCCATATCTATTCTTTGGTTAAGGTTTGCCTTTAGCTGGATACAGCTAGTGGGTTTAATGATTGGGTTCACTGGACTAATTGTTTTTGTCGGTTACGAGTCGCTTCAATTTTCTTGGATTCCTTTTATTTGCTGTTTATTAGGTGCTTTTATGTACGGAGCTTGTTCTAATTACCTTTACAAACTTAGTCATATTGATCCTGCCTATCTAGCCACCATGACTTTAATAGTTGGAACCATGATGTTTTTACCCTTTAGTGTTTATGAGGGTGGGGTCAGTTTTGATTTACCTAGAAGGGTATGGATTAGTATTCTCTTATTGGGATTTCTCTGCACAGGTTTAGCTTATGTCGCCTTTGTAATTTTAATAAGAAGGATGGGTCCCGTAGGCGCATCTTCAGTTCTTTTTATAGTTCCGGTTGCCGGAATGGTCTGGGCTAATATATTTTTAAACGAATCGATAACAATCTCTATGCTTTCTGGTTGCTTCCTCATTCTATTGGGGGTAGGCATGACCAATTTTTTTGGACCAGAATTAAAAGAAGATAAATTGTAAATCCTGTAGATTTTATATACATTGAATTCTTCAATTAAGTGGAGAATTAATGTGAGTGAAAGCAGAGATTGGCGTAAAGTCAGAGCAGAAGTTAAAGACTTTGTTGAGAACGAAGTTTATCCAGCTGAAGCAGTATTAAATCAAAGAAGTGAGGAATCAAACCAGAAATTAAAAGAGCTTATGGATAAAGCCAAAGAAAAGAATCTTTGGGCTTTAGGACATCCTGTAGACATAGGGGGACAAGGGATGCCTTTCATGGAGTATGTGTATGTAAATGAAGTTGTAGGACGGTCTTCGCCTGCGATGGTCGCTCTAGGAACTCATTCTTTACAAGATTCCATTATGTTGAGGGAATTTGCTTCAGACAGATGGAGAGATGCGTATTTAGGACCTTTAGTTGCAGGGGAGATATTTCCTAGCTTTGGTATGACTGAACCTGACACTGCCAGTTCGGATCCAACACAACTACAGACGGCTGCTGTATTAGAGGATGGAGAATGGGTAATAAATGGAAGAAAGTGGTTTACCAGTGGAGCAGCAAGGGCAGCTTACACGACAGTTATGGTTCGGACCGAACCAGATACACCGGGTCACGGAGCTTTTAGCATGATAATAGTTCCTACTGATAATCCGGGTTACAAAATAGTAAGAGAAACACCAGTTCTCGGAATTAACGGCGGTCACTACGAAGTTGAATATGACAATGTAAGAGTCCCAGAAGAAAATCTTCTAGGTCCAAGAGGTCATGGTTTTATTATTGCCCAAAGGAGACTTGGTCCAGGAAGAATATTTCATTGCATGCGATGGTTAGGTCAAGCGCAAAGAGCATTTGACTTGTTGTGTAGACGATTACACGAGCGAAAAACATTTGGCACATCTTTAGCTGAGAAACAGTTAATGCAAAAGTTTGTATTCGATAGTGCTTGTGAGATCCAAGCAAGCAGACAATTAACTTTAGATGCAGCTAAACGTATTGATCAGGGCGATGATGCAAGAATTGAGATAGGGATGATTAAAGTAGTTGGTGCTGAAATGCTTCACAATGTTATAGATAGAGCCATACAAGCTCATGGTGCCAAAGGCCTAACTGATGATACTCCTTTAAGCTTAATGTATCGTCATGCGAGAGAGGCTAGAATCTATGATGGGCCTGATGAGGTGCACGTTCAGTCTGTAGCGAAAAGAATTCTAAGAAATTATGACAATAATGGAGCTGGTTGGGACTTTGGTGAAAGGGATGCCAGCTTAGAAGAAAAATAAGGAGATAAAGACATGACGGAGAATATAGACCCACTAGCGAATATTTTTAATGAGCGGGTGCCCAAAGACATAAATGACTTTAGGAATATTCTAGAAGAAGCAATAGAATCAAGTGGAGCAAACAAAAACCTTCCGGAGATTGGCAATTATCTTACTGAAGTCGAGATTTCTGAAAAAGAAGATCATTCACTAACTACTGATATTCATATACCTAAAGGCGAAGGACCTTTCCCTATATTGGTTTATTTCCATGGCGGTGGTTGGATATCAGGTAGTCCTAAATCACATCGGAAAATCTGTCATCGATTTGCCGAGGCAGGGTTCTTGGTTTTTAATGTTGATTATGCCTTGGCTCCTGAAAATCCTTTTCCGCAGGGCTTTGATGAATGTTGTGAGTCACTCAGATGGGTTGTAGCTAATGCCGAAAAGTACAACGGAGACTCAAATAGATTGTCAGTGGGAGGCGATTCAGCTGGTGGCAATCTGACTGCTGCATGTGCTGCCTCACTAGCAGATGACAGTGAAGTTGATATAAAGAAAATACTCCTTATCTATGGGGTTTTTGACTTTTCATCTATGGGCCAAGCATCTGATAATGTTCTTGACACTCAAGCTTCCGACCTAATGATGGAGATGATGGTGGGCTCTTATCTAGGATCAGAACGCGATGAAGCTGTACTTTCTGATCCGAGGGTTAGCCCAATTCATCTCTCAGATAAACTTCCCCCAGCCCATATTCTTTGTGGCACTTTAGATGGACTTATGGCAGGTTCAAAACTTTTAGCCGAGAAATTAAATTCTCAAGGTATAAAAAACGAGGAGTTTTATTATGAAAACATGCCTCATGGTTTTCTTCACTTTGAAGATTTCTTCCCTGAGTCTAGACAGGCCATAGATAGAATGGTCGAATTTTTGAATGGATAATTCTTCCCCACAAAGTAGGTTGATTGATAGTACTCCAGTAGCTACTAAGGATCTGTCTCAAGCTAAAAAAGACCTAGATAAATTTGGTTTTTGTTTAGTTCCTGATGTTCTTACTGGTTCAGATCTTCAAGAAGCAAGACAGAGATTAACTGACCAAGCAGAAGCTGAGGAAGAGCAAGGACTTTCATTTAGAGACGGTGGTCTTGATCAAAATATTTATCTTCCAGGTAACAAAGTGAATAAAGAGGCTTTTACACTAGAAAATGGTGGAATAAACCAGCGCTTATGGATGTTAGCTAACAAAGGTCAATGTTTCAGAGATATGGTAATTCATCCTTATGTGGATGAATTAGTGGGTCATATATTAGGAAACGATTTTATTTTATCCACACACTCGGCAAATATTGCTAAACCTGGCGGAGTAAGGATGGGTTTGCACACTGATCAATGGTGGATGCCACAACCCGTAAAGCCTGGTGAAGATTATATTCGTCCTTCACAAATTTCTCGTAAAGCCTCTGAGTCTTTCTTAAATCCTAATACGGACTTAGGTATCTCTCCACCTGTTGTTGCCAATTGCATGTGGATGCTCTCAGACTTTACTGATACCAATGGTGCTACGGAGATCGTTCCAGGATCACATCTTACGGGAGCTCATCCTAATCAAGAAGATCAAAGTAGCTATCCGATTAAGCAGGCACTAGGTAAAGAGGGCACCTTAATGGTTTTTGAAGGAAGGTTATGGCATGGCACAGGAGCAAACTCAGGCAACACAGACAGATTAGGGGTTTTGACAACTTTTTGTGCTCCTCAATTTAGACAACAAGAAAATCAAACCATAGGTTTAGATAGATCTTTATGGGATTCTTGTTCAGATAAATTAAAAGCCAGACTAGGTTTTAAGGTATGGAATGCCTATGGTCGAATAGAGAGTAGCTTTGAAGAGATGATTGAGCCTGAACCCGATAGAATAGGGGAGCTTAAGCCAAGTAAAGAATAAATCCTATTGGGGTCCTGTATCTTTAATTATTTCTCTGTGTGCACTCCAAGTATTGATAATAGCTTCCGGAGTTCCAATTCCAGCTGATCTCGGGTCACCTGATGGCCCAAACCAATGATTTTGTGGTGCTCCGGTCGTTCTTGCTTTCATTCCAGTATAGGTAGTTCCATTCACGGTATTAGCCAATATATTTTGTTGAAAAAAAGTATCATTGCTAACGATAGCGGCAGTTAAGTTTTGAGTTATCCTTTCAAGAACTTCCTTAACTTTATCGACTTCTTTATCTGAATAGGGAACTACAACCTGAAAAGGCCCAAAGACTTCTTTGGTTATTAATTCAAAGTTGTCTGTTAAAAGTTCTTGAATGGGAACTTGCACGGCAGTTGGTTGAATAGACCCATAGACAACAGGTATTGAATGACCGCTTAACTCTTCTCCACCAAACAATAACTTTGACCCCTCAATCTTAAGTAAAGAATTGAGGTGGTCTTTTAATTGTGAATTCGACCAAGTCAGTACAGGCCCAATGTCCAGATCTTTAAGTTCACGCCTTGAAGCTAAATCAACTAATCTGGGAATAACATCTTTCTCCCAGTTTTCGTGAACAAACAGCATGCTCTGCGCTGAACATTTCTGTCCTGAAGCGTTATAGGCATCTTGATCAGATTGCCACGCTACATATTCTGACCATTCAGAATCATAATCAGGTCCTAAAATTTTCCAATCAAAACCAGCATCTTCTATTCTAATTTTACCTTTAGAATCAATAGCCAATTGATTAGCCACTTCTTTCGAACCAGTAAATTGTAAAAGTCTTATTTTATTTTCACTTTTTTTAACCAATTCACCCATTACTTCGCCTTTGCAATTAATAAAATCAACATCTTCAGCAGGCAAACCACAATGAATTAGTAGTCTTAAAAGCTGTTCAAACACAACACTAACTTTTGAGTCCACCTTTACCAAAGGTCTATTCCCCATAAAAAGGGCACCCATCAATTGGAGAGCAGGTATTTCTAATGGAAAGTTAAAAGGTGCAATAATGCACACAGAACCAAAAGGCCATCTATAGCCAGATGATTCCTGTCCTAAATGATCGCCTGGATTAGAAAAACTCCTTGCTAAAAAACGTACATTATCTCCTGAGAAATTTTCAAAGAAAATTCTTGTAACTGTTACTTCTCCCAGACATTGAGAGTCGCTTTTGGGCATGACCCTTTGAATCAATTTTACGAAGTATTCTGCTACTTCATCCTCTCTTAATAATTCTGCAGTTTTTGTACACACTTCTCCTAACATCAAATATCTTTCTACATTCTTTAACGGATTATGTAGACCGCTTTTAGGACAGATGTCTAGGTTGTCTATGAATTCATTGTATTCAAGTGTATCTGGGACATTTAAAAAATCCTCTCCATTCAATGGATCCGGTATATCTTTTCTAAAAGTTTTACCTTGAACCCATTTACCTTTAACAAGGTTACAAACCTCACCAGGAATGCTTTGGTTCATTTCCTTAAAAGGATCCACCGTAAATATTTTTTGTAATTTAGGATTCATTACTTAGAGCAGGGTCTTCTTAAATAAACAACACTATTTTTTTCAAAATCATTAGTACCTATCTCTTCAAACCCCATTTTCTGATGAAAAGCCATTGAAGGTTCGTTTGAAGGTATAGTATTTACTTCACAAAGGATGTCTAGGTTATTCTCTTTCCCTTTATCTATAACCGTTGAATAAATTTTTTCAGCTATACCCTTTCTCCTAAATTCCTCTTGCACTGCAATTCGATCAACGTAAAGAAAATTTTGGAATCGGTCTGATATGTATTGATAATTTGGGGAATTGTAAGCCTGTCCTTCTCGCATACAGAGCACAAAAGCCTTAATAATATCTTCCCATTTATAAACAAAGATATTTTCAGACCAATTAACCCGCGCTTTAAAATCTTCCAATACAGACAGATCACCAACTTCTGGAATATTTTCTTGATTGATTAAGTGCATTTCCGCTACCTCATTTTCACTAGGTGGTTTAGCGAGACTAAGGATATGCACAGGAAAAACTTTAAAGAACTATTGTTTGGTTAGCTCAAGACCTTCAAGGTTTCCTTTGGATCTCCATTTCTTCATCAATGCAAAGAACTCTATTGGACCTCCTCCATACATACCATTTTGAGGTTTTTGGTTAATTTTGCCTTCATTATTGTAATAACCAGGGGTACATTTTTCTTGAAAGTCCGCAGTAATTCTTGCTTTTTCTATTATGGTTTGTACCCAATTATTTTCAGCTTCTTGAGTCGCTTCTATTTTTGAAACTCCTTTCTCTTTCGCTGATTTAAGAATATAAGCTAAATGAATGCTCTGTTCATCAAGTGAATAAGTATAAGTAGCTGTAAATCCTGATTGAGCTGGTCCAAAGAAGAAACAATTTGGATATCCTTTTGAATGCATACCATGAAAAGTAGATAGTCCTTCTTGCCACTTCTCTGAAACCGATACGCCATCTACGCCATAAATTTGATAACCAGCACGCCTACTGTAGTCAGTTCCTACTTCAAAACCAGTTGCAAAAATAATACAGTCCACTTCGTATTCTTTGCCTTCAAAAATAATACCTTTCTCAGAGATTTCACTTAGGCCTTTACCATCAGTGTCTATGAGTTCCACACTAGGAAGATTAAAGGTTTGTAAATACTCATCGTGAAAGCAGGGTCTCTTACAGAACTGGTTATAGTATGGCTTTAAAGATTCTGCTGTATCTTTATCTTGAACTACCTTGTCAGCTCTAGATCTTACTTTTTCCATTTTTTGGTAGTCTGCCATCTGCATAGCATTCCTTATGTCCATATGTGCCATGGCTTTATTTGTCATGAATTGTTTAAAGCCCAGTTTGTACATTTCTGGAGAGGCAACGGAAGTTACTGCCCAGGAAAACATTGTTAATTTTGAGGGAGCTTTACTTCTTATACTGCCAAATAAGAGTCTAAAAGCTTCTGTCCAACCGTCAGAAACTAAATCCTCCTTAATTGGTGCACCTGTCAAGAGCGATTCAAAGTTGTTTCTTCTTTCATTATGCCAACCAGGTTTTTGACTGGTTAACCAAGACTCATCTGTTTCTTTGTTATTCCTTATATCTATTGAAGAGGGAGTTCTCTGAAAAACATATAATTTTTCTGCAGCTTCTCCTAAATGCGGGACGCATTGTACGGCAGTAGCTCCAGTTCCTATAACTGCCACTTTTTTATCCTTGAGACGAGATAAGTTCCCAAATGAAGAACCGCCAGTGTATTCATAATCCCACCTGCTGGTATGAAAAGTATGACCTTTAAATTTATTGATTCCTGTAATTGCTGGTAACTTCGGTCTATTCAGAGGCCCATTAGAATGCACTATATATTTTGCTCTCATGCGGTCGTTTTGATTTGTATGAACAATCCATCTCTGGGTTTCTTCATCCCACTCAGTTGAAGTTACTTCTGTCTGAAAGCATGCACTTTCATAAAGCTTGAATTTTCTTGAAAGTACTTGGCAGTATTCAAGAGTTTCAGGGGCATCTGTGTACTTTTTCTTAGGAACAAATCCAGTTTCTTCTAGTAAAGGAAAATAAATATATGACTCTATATCACAAGATGCACCAGGGTATCTATTCCAGTACCAAGTACCTCCAAAGTCTCCTCCCTTCTCAATGATTCTAAAGTCATCTATTCCTGCTTCTCTTAACCTAGCAGCTGCTAACATACCTCCAAAACCGCCTCCTACAATGATCACCTCTACTTCATCTTCTAAAGGGCTTCTTTCAATCTTTTCATCTGTATATGGGTCTTCAACAAAATAAGAAAATTCTCCTTTTACTTCAAGGTATTGATCATTACCATCTTCTCTAAGCCGCTTGTCTCTTTCTTGAAGATACTTTTCAGCTAAAACATCTGGATCAAAGCCTAATTCTTCCGTTTGATTATGCTTCCTGTCGATATTTGCTTCACTCATTTTTTGTTTTTAAGGTAGTTGTACAAAGATTTTTGGCATCTTGAGGGTAAAATTTAGTTTATTTTATCGCTTAAATCAATTTAGAATGAAAATCAGTATGTTAAATAAAATACTTCTTAATAAATACTCGGAGTTTTTAGAATCGATAGATGTTGAGATAAACGGGAACCGTCCGTGGGATATAACTGTGCATAATCCTGATTTGTATAAAAGTATTTTGTATAACGGTTCTCTCGGTTTTGGTGAAAGTTACATGAAAGGTTGGTTTGATTGTGAGCGTTTGGATCTGTTTTTTGAAAAAGTCTTAAAACAAGGCGTGTCTACAGAAATACAAAGTATTCCTCTGTTTTTAGGCAGAGTAAAAAGCAAATTTAGAAACTTACAATCTATTTCAAGAGCCTTCCAAGTGGCTGAACAGCATTACGATATAGGTAATGATCTTTTTTCTTTGATGCTTGATAAGACAATGATGTATACATGCGGTTATTGGACAAAGGACGTGAACACATTAGAAGAATCTCAGCTGGCTAAACTAGACCTGGTAGCAAAAAAATTAGACCTCAAACCAGGAATGAAAGTTTTGGATATAGGCTGTGGTTGGGGTGGAGCCGCAAAACATTTTGCAAACAACTATGGCGTTAATGTTGTAGGGATTACAGTTTCAAAAGAACAAATAGCCTATGCAAAAGAAAATTCAGACAACATGGATGTAGATTTTAGATTGGTGGACTATCGAGACTTAAATGAGAAATTTGATGCTATTTATTCCATTGGTATGTTTGAAGCTGTAGGCTATAAAAATTATAGAGAATTCTTTGAGATTGTAAGAGGCTGCTTAAAAGACGATGGCGCTTTTCTCCTTCATACTATAGGGGGAAATGAGTCAACTACAACTACAGATCCTTGGGTAGAGAAATATATTTTCCCTAATGGAATGATACCTTCAGCAGAGCAAATAACAAAAGCAAGTGAGGGCCTTTTTATTTTCGATGATTGGCACAACATAGGTCCTCATTACGATAAAACTTTAATGTGTTGGTACGAAAACTTTGTTACTAACTACGAAAAACTTAAAGACAAGTACGATAAAGAATTTTATAGAATGTGGACTTTTTGGTTACTCTCAAGTGCAGCTAATTTCAGAGCAAGAACTCTCCAGTTATGGCAGGTATTGTTTTCACTGGAAGGTACTGAAAGACCAATTCAGACTTACAGATAGTCTTATTTTCTAAAAGAGACACCTAGATCTTCGAAGGCGTTCAGAAGGGCGGTTAGGGCAAGGCCTTGTATAGTGTATGCAGATCCTTTTACTTCAGAAAAAAGGCCTGAACCATGAGATTCATATTTATAAGATCCGGCACACTGATAGGGCTCATCTTTCTTGACATAGGATCTAATTTCTTTATCGGAAAGATCTTTCATTGTAAGAGTTGCTATATCGCAAAAAGACCATAAAGATTCACCATTTAAACAGATGGCTATCCCACTGAACTGGTAATGAGTATCTCCGGATAATAATTTTAACGAGTTAATCGCATTCTCTTCATTTCCCGGTTTATTCAAAACAGTATTATTAAAAACACACATTTGATCAGCCCCAAGCACATATCTATTAGGGTTTGCTTCACTAACCTTTTCTGCTTTTGCTAATGCTAGTTTTTTAGCTCTTTCTTCAAAAGGTAGATCTTTATACTTCTCTTTGAGCTCTTCTTCATCAATTTCTGAGGTTTGTACAATAAAATTTAAACCATGATCAGAAAGTATCTGTTTTCTGATCTCAGAACCTGAGGCAAGGATAAAAGATTCGTGAAGTGAGACTTCTTCTGAAGACAACTTAATAATTTTAATTATTCGCTGAATTTATGAGGTTCATAAATTCATTTCTTGTATTCGAATTCGTCCTGAATAAACCCAACATTCTGCTAGTAATAGTGCTACTTTCAGTTTTGTGAGTACCTCGAGTAGTCATACACTGGTGTTGTGCATCGATAACTACGGCAACTCCTTTTGGTTTAAGTACTTCATTTATGGTATCTGCTATTTGAGCAGTCATAGTTTCTTGGGTTTGGAGACGTTTGGCAAATACATCTGCAATTCTAGCCAATTTACTTATACCAACAATACGTTTATTAGGGATGTATCCAATATGAGCAATGCCAACGAAGGGAACCATATGATGTTCACAATGAGATTCAATTGCTATATCTCTAACTATGACCATTTCATCGTAACCTTCAACTTCATCAAAAGTTTTAGATAGAATTTGTTCAGGTTGGCTCTCATAACCAGCATAGAATTCCCTATAAGCATTAACCACTCTTTTTGGTGTCTCTAATAAACCTTCTCTATCAGGGTTGTCACCAGCCCATTTAATGAGAGTTTTGACAGCTTCTTCAGCCTGTTTTCTAGACGGCTTCGTTCTTATTTTGGCTACTTTCTTTGGTTGATCCTTTTTCATTTCAATAAATATCTAGTTATTTCAGCGCGCATTATACAGATTCAAGTTGTTTTGAAGAGTTTTGAGCACTTTTCTTTAGTCTGAGCTGTTCTTGTATTTGAGCATGATACTTTCTATTTATTCCATATTGATAATAAAAGATAATGGCTATGAACCCCCAAATCATTGCAAAAGGCCCATCAATAATTCCAAGGTTAAATAGAAGATCATCAGATAATTGAGAAGGTATAGCATTTTCTGGAAAACCGATGTATTTAAGAGCAAATCCAGCTACTAAGTGGCCAACACCATTGGATGCTTTGCCAAAAAAAGCTCTAGCTGAGTAATAAATACCTTCTTGCCTCATTCCAGTCCTTAGCTCATTTTCATCTGCAACATCAGCTAGAGCTGACATGACACTAATATGTAATATAGAGCCTCCAGCAGAAGATACTGATCCTAGACAAATGATTAATAGGACTAGTTCCCAAGAAGAATTAGCAGGGGCCAGATCAAGGAGCCTAAGGTTAACAGCTGC
>LUQU01000089.1 GCA_001628005.1 SAR86 cluster bacterium REDSEA-S09_B4 | reverse complement strand
TAAGTTTTGGAATAATTTACGCTTTACCTAACCTCTATGCTCCAGATCCAGCAGTGCAAGTCTCGTATAACGACAGCACCCAAATTCACGATCGGAAGCTTCAACAGCGTTTAACTAAAGTTTTAGAAGATGGTGAACTTAGCAACGGTGTACCGGAAGTTGAACTGCATAAGAAATATGCTCTTATAAGGCTTTCTTCGGCAGAAGAACAATTAAGAGTCAAAGACCTCTTGTCTTCAGTAGGCGATGATTTAATTGTTGCACTTAATTTAGCACCTACAACTCCTGAGTGGTTAGAAAATATTGGCGGAGAACCACTGAAATTAGGCTTGGACTTGAGAGGAGGGGTGCATTTTTTAATGGAAGTGGATACAGAGACTGCCCTAAGCAACAGACAGAATGGAACACTGCTAGACATAAGAAGAAAATTAAGAGATGAAAAGATTCGTTATAACTCGTTATTTGTTGAAAAAGATCAAACCATAAAATTAACAGTTACCGATGAGGCTGTATTTGAATCAGCAACTGAACTGTTGGAGGACAATTATCCTCAATTTGTTATCGGTTACACCCAAGCAGGAGATCAATTTAATATTTCCTTGAGCCTGTCAGAAGATGAGGTGGATCAGATTGAGGCAGACGCCATAGACCAAAACCTAACCACTCTTCGAAACAGAGTTAATGAATTAGGAGTTTCGGAGCCGATAGTACAAAAACAAGGAAAGAAAAGGATTATTGTAGAGCTTCCGGGTATACAAGACACTGCTGAAGCCAAGAAAATTTTAGGTAAGACAGCTACATTGGAATTCCATCTCGAGGCAGAATACGACACACCCAGAACCAGAAAGACTTCCTATCCGCACAGAGACACCAGGCTAGGAGTCAGTGAATTACAAGACCAAATAATAATAGGTGGAGATCAGGTAGCAACAGCCCAAGCCAGCTTTGATGAGAGTGGCTTACCACAAGTTAACATTACTTTAGACGGAGCTGGTGGCGCTAGGATGCATCGTGCTACAAGGGGCAATATAGGGAAGAGACTAGGTGTCTTGTTTGTTGAGCAAAAAAATAAAACCACCTATCGAAGAGATGCTGAAGGAAATCAGGTGGCAGTTCAAGAAGCCTTCGAGACTAAGGAAATAATAAGCCTAGCTACCATTAGAGCAGCCTTAGGGACTCAATTTAGGATCACAGGTTTAGATAGCCCGCAAGAATCTTCTGAGCTTGCCTTGCTGTTAAGGGCAGGGGCCCTTGCAGCACCAATGCGTTTTGTTGAAGAGAGAACCGTGGGACCCAGTTTAGGTCAAGACAATATCAATGCAGGCATACTTTCCATGCAATTGGGCATGACTCTGGTGCTTTTATTCACACTATTCTATTACAGAATTTTTGGGGTCGCGGCTAGTCTTGCACTTGGCACTAACATCGTTCTATTGGTAGCGATTATGTCCATACTTTCAGCTACTTTGACTCTGCCCGGTATTGCAGGAATTGTTCTTACCGTAGGTATGGCGATAGACGCTAATGTATTGATATTTTCCAGAATTAAAGAGGAGTTAAAGCAGGGCACTGAACCCTTACAGGCAATAGACCAGGGTTACGACAAAGCTTTCTTGACTATATTAGATGCTAATTTAACAACTCTTTTAGTTGCAGTAATTCTGTACTCGTTAGGTACTGGGCCTATAAAAGGATTTTCTGTAACTCTTTCTATAGGAATCCTAACGTCTATGTTTACAGCTATTATTGGTACAAGAGGATTTATTTACCTGATATACAGGAATAAAAAGAATCCAAGCAGGATAGCTATATGAATTTCAACTTAGACTTTATGGCTTGGAGAAAGATAGCTCTAGGGGTTTCTATAATCTTAGTTATAGTATCTATTCTGTCTTTAGGTCTAAAGCAATTAAATTGGGGTTTGGATTTCACTGGGGGTTCTTTAGTAGAACTTCATTACCCCAAAGAAGTTAAAGTTGGAGAGATAAGACAAAGTCTTACAGAGGCAGGTTATGAGGGAGCCCAAGTTGCTTTATTTGGATCTACTCAAGACGTTTTAATAAAACTACCTGGAAGTGTAAGTGACACTTTAGGCACTGAGATCATTGAAGTATTAAGACAGGAAACCTCCGAACAAATTGATTTAAGGCGAGTTGAGTATGTAGGTCCTCAAATTGGTGCCGAACTGAGAGATGACGGAGGCCTGGCCTTGATATTGGCCTTAGGGTTAATGATGCTGTACATCGTAGGGTTAATGATGCTGTACATCGCATTTAGGTTTCAGTCTCGATTTGCTGGGGCAGCAGTACTCGCATTAGTTCATGATGTGGTAATCGTCTTAGGGGTTTTTTCCTTATTTAATCTCGATTTTGATTTAACAGTATTAGCGGCCCTATTAGCAGTTATTGGTTATTCTTTAAATGACACGATTGTAGTGTCAGATCGAATAAGAGAGAACCTAAGAATTCAAAGAAAATCTGATACTGAAGAAGTAATTAATCTTTCCTTGAATCAAATGCTAAGTAGAACCTTAATCACTTCCCTAACTACATTACTAGTTTTGTTTTCTCTTTATTTATTCGGCGGAGAATTAATTAAGAATTTTGCTCTTGCACTAATATTTGGTGTGGTGGTGGGAACTTATTCTTCTATTTATATTGCATCAAATGCTTTAGTAATGATGGGCTTAACCGGAGAACATCTGGTCGTTCCTGATAAAGAAAACGAAGATCTTAACGATTTACCCTAATCTTCTGCTAGATAAGCAAAAGGCTTTATAGCTTTTAACATTGGTTTAAAGCATTTTGTGGTCGATGCGAGAATATTCCCACCTTCTCGGTATTCCACTTCTCCGAAATAGTTACTAACTAACCCTCCAGCTTCTTGAACCAAAAGGCCTCCAGCAGCTATATCCCAATCTTCTAGTCCACTGCCCCAAAATCCATCGAGTCTTCCTGCTGCCACATTAGCTAAATCCAAGGCTGTTGATCCTGTTCTTCTGATTGTTAGTCCATGCGAGTAAAGAGCCCTAAAAGTAGCTATGTTGTCATGCCGTATTTTTCCTGATTCAGTGTTGTGAGAAGAATTGCTAAGGAGTGCTCCTCTAATCCCTTTTCTTTTACTTACCCGAATTCTTCTATTGTTTAAATAAGCACCTTTACCTAAACTCGCTGTAAACTCATCTTGCCTAGAAACATCTAAGGTAATCGCATGAAGTGTTTTTCCTTTTTCTACGTAAGCTATGGTGATGGCATAGTAAGGAAACCCATGAATATAATTAGTCGTTCCGTCTAAGGGGTCTATAACCCAGATTGATTCAAGATCTTTCCCTTTCCCTTTTGTTTCGCCTATTTCTTCTGATAAGTAACTGTGTTTAGGATAAGTCTTTTTTAAAGAACTTATGATGATATCTTCAACTCTTTTATCCAACTCAGTAACATAGTCAGCAGGTCCTTTTTCAATGACATCCATCTTATCTACTTCGTCTTTAAAACGAAGCAGTTCTTTGCCTCCTTTTCGAGCTGCTTCAAGAGCTATGTTTACTTTTGGTTCCATTATCAATTCAAAGGCTGCGTATTCTATCAGAAGCATGAAATTAGCCTGATAGAATATGGATATGGTTAATAAAAAAGATGTTCTTCAATTAATTCAACGGAATATCAGTTTCATTTTGGTAGGCACTACCCACCCAGGCAATATAGGTGCTGCTGCAAGGGCAATGAAAAATATGGGAATATCTCAAATGGGGTTGGTATCGCCTAAGGAATTCCCTCACGAAAAAGCTTTTTTTCGAGCTAAAGCAGCAACTGATGTGCTTGAAAAAGCAGTAGTACATAAATCTTTGAATAAAGCCATCTCTGAAGCTAAGTTAGTAATTGGGACAAGTGCTAGAAATCGCAAAGTACCATGGCCAATAGTGAACCCTAGAGAAGCTGCAGAAGAAATAGTCTCATTCAGTAAGACTAGAAAAGATAAGGTGGCAGTGATATTTGGTCGGGAAGACAGGGGGCTAACTAATGAAGAGCTTGGATTATGCAATCTTCATGTTCATATCCCATCTAGTGATGAATATCCTTCTTTAAACTTGTCTCAAGCTATTCAAATCATTGCTTATGAAATTAGGTTGAAAGCTTTATCTAATGAAGGAAAGTTAAAACAACAAGAATGGGATGTCCCTTTAGCTGAAAATGCCGAAATAGAAAGATTGATAGAGCATTTTGATGAACTTATGCAAGAAGTGGAATTTTATGAAACCGATAATCCAAGGCAATTACTTACAAGAGTAAGAAGGTTCTTCAAACGATCTAAGTTAGATCATATGGAAGCCAATATTTTTAGAGGAGTTTTTGCAGCGATTCAAAAAAAGTTAAAAAGGTAGTTTTACTTGTAAGTGTATTACTTTACTAATACACTTGTATAAAAAGTGTTCACATGCAATGGACGAATGACCAACCTATCTACCAACAGGTTCGAGACCATGTTGTTTCTCTTATTATTGATGGAGTCTTAGACGCGGGCGAACCTATTCCTTCTGTGAGGCAGATGGCCGTGGAAGGAGGGGTTAACCCATTGACTGTTTCAAAAGCTTATCAGGAATTGGTAGATCTCAAAATTGTAGAAAAAAGACGCGGTTTGGGAATGTTTGTAACTGAACCGGCCAAAAAGCAGTTATTGAAGATAGAAAAAGAAAAATTTTTAAAAGGTGATTGGCCAGCGGTACTAAAAAAAGCTGATCAATTGAACATAGACTTAGTTGAATTAGTTAATAAA
>LUQU01000088.1 GCA_001628005.1 SAR86 cluster bacterium REDSEA-S09_B4 | reverse complement strand
GAACAAGACAAGATCAAGTCTAGTCTTTCTTTAACCCAGATTCCTGAAGTACAAGGCTCTATTGTAGCCATGGACCCTAACAATGGAGAAGTTAAGGCTTTAGTAGGAGGGTATGATTTCTTTCTTAGTAAATATAATAGGGCAACTCAATCTTCACCTTTATTAGGCTCAAATTACAAACCTTTCCTTTATGCTGCTGCTTTAGATGCTGGTCTTACAGCCTCTAGCTTAATAAATGATGCGCCTATAGTTTTTGAGGATGAGGCTTTAGAGGATAAATGGCGACCCCGAAATGCAAGTGGCAGATTTTATGGCCCAACTAGACTAAGAGAAGCCTTACTGCAAAGCGTTAATCTCGTTTCAATTAGGCTTTTGAGAGAAATAGGGATTGAAAGAGTACGTGACTATTCTCAGAATTTTGGATTTCAATTAGAAGAGCTGAATTCAGACCTTTCTCTTGCATTAGGCACAGCTTCTTTGAGTCCAATTAAGAATGTCGCTGCTTACAGTGTTTTTGCTAATGGAGGTAAATCAGTAGAACCCTATTTTATATCAAAGATAACAGACAGAACTGGCAACACAATCTTTCAGAAAGAAGATATTGAAATAAATCAGGCAATAGATCCAAGAATAGCTTTCATTATTAAAGACATACTCCAAGAGGCTGCCAGTAGGGGAACAGCTAAGAAAGTTAAAGAATTAGGAAGAGGTGATCTGGCTGGAAAAACTGGTACTACAAATGAGGCAGAAAGTACCTGGTTTACTGGTTTTAATGAATCGCTGGTAACTACTGTTTGGGTAGGCTTTGATCAACCTAAAAGTCTAGGTAATAGAGAATTTGGAAGCTCTACTGCCTTACCAATTTGGATGGATTTTATGCAACCAAATATAGATAACTTACCAAAAAATAAGAACTTACCTCCGAAAGGTATTGTGAGCATTAAGATTGATAAAAAAACGGGATTGAAGGCTGAAAGCGACTCTAGAAATTCAATTTTTGAATATTATTTAGAAGAGCACTTACCCAGGTAACTATTTCGATAAGGACCCAGTCAAGAAAGCTGCTTGATCGGAGATTCGTTGTGTAGGCTTCTCTGTAAATCCAGAACGTACAAATTGTTGAATAACTCCTTCAACGAAAGCCAGTAAAAGGTTAGCACTCGAAGCAGAGGGTAGCGCTAATTTCTTTTTGGTTTGCTGTTCGTATTTTTGAAGGTTTTGTTTTATTTGTAGCTCAATTTTAGAAAACATCTGCTTAATCCTGTCGTCAAGAGAGGCCTCATCAATTGAAAAAGCTTCTCGTGTTAAGAGTCTAGCCAAACCAGGATTTTTTTCACTAAACGAAACCAACAGGATCATGATCTTTGAGACTTTTTCAATATGATCTACCTTTGAAGAATTGATATCACCGATTAGATCGAAAAGACTTTGTTCACAAAAATCAACCAATCCTTCATAAATTTTTCTTTTGCTTGGGAAATGTCTATAAATAGCGGCTTCAGTTATTCCGCATTCATTAGCAAGAGAGGCAGTGGTTACTTTAACAGGGCCTTTAGCTTGCAACATTTTTGCAAGGCTTTGCATTATATCGAGTTGTCTGGGTTTCAATTTATCCATAGCCCTAACCTGATGTGATCATAGTTCCTATTCCTTCATCAGTTAACACTTCTAATAATACAGCATGTGGCAGTCTTCCATCGATTATATGACAGGATCAATAAATCCTTTACCAATTTTTTTCTTAATTTCTTTATTTTGTATGGATTCGACTTTACCCACTAAACCTAGGTCTTTGCCTTCATTAAGCCTTAATTTGGATGACCTAATGATGTTTTTGTTGTATCTGGTCATGGCGAAAGCTTCTGCACCAAACCCCTTAATTAGGCCTACTATTTCTTTATTAATCTCTTGTCCTAGGACTCTCCTTACAATTTTCATCGTTTTGTGATCTGTAACTCTAAAACCTGAAATAAAGCTTGTTTTAATTCCAGCACTTTTTAACTCATTAGCAATTTGTGGCCCTCCGCCATGCACTATTACTGGGTTCATTCCCACTAGTTTCATCAGGGCTATGTCTCTAGCAAAACCTTCCTTTAGAGAGGTTTTAGACATGGCTGCTCCGCCATATTTAATAACTATTGTTTTTCCATAAAACCTTTGGATATAAGGAAGGCCTTCACTGAGTACTGAAGCAATATTTTGGGCTTGTTTTCTATCAACAGACAAGACTAAAAATCTCCTAAACTAGGGTTGATATTGGAAAGGGTTTTCTTAAAGTTATTTTTAATTAACTCTAAGTTTTCTTTTGAATCAGCTTCAAATCTTAAAACTAGATTGGGACTTGTATTAGATGCCCTTAATAAACCCCAACCAGTATCTGATTCTATCCTTACTCCATCAATCAAAATTGAAGTGCAATTTTCATAATTTGCTTTAGAAATAAAATCTTCAACAAAGACTAATTTAGGTAATCCTTTAAATATATCTCCTTCTTCACTTAGATTTGAAATAATTTCCAACATTCTAGCTCCTGCATATACCCCGTCATCAAAGCCCGGCCACCTGTCATTAAAAAAAATGTGACCGCTCATTTCTCCTCCTAGTAAAGCATTCTCTTGGCGCATACGCTCTTTAATATAAGAATGACCAGTTTTAGACATAATGGGAGTGCCCCCTTCTTCTTCAATAGCCTCTGGCAGAAGCTTTGAGCATTTGACATCAAAAACTATTTTTGCATTTTTGTTTCTTTGAAGAATAGAAGTAGAGAATAGAATCATCTGCATGTCAGGAAATATGATTTTGCCTTCCTTTGAAACAACCCCCAGCCTATCTGCGTCTCCGTCAAAAGCTAGACCTACCTCTAACTCTTTTTCCTTCACTAGACTGATTAAATCAGTTAGGTTTTCGGGTTTAGAAGGATCAGGGTGATGATTGGGAAAGTTCCCATCTATTTCTGTGTAAAGACTGTGAACTTCACACCCTAACCCCTTATATACCTCTTCAGCGATTACACCCGCAGCTCCATTCCCACAATCTATTGCTAATCTAATTGGTCTCTCTAGTTTGATGTTTTCTAGCACTGACCGCAGATACTTATCTTTTAAATCCAAACTTTTTTCTGAGCCTATACCTTCTAAGAAATCTTCCTTAAGAATTCTTTCCTTAATTTCTTGAATAGAGTTTCCGGAAATAGTTTTTTTATTTTCAACTATCTTGAAACCATTGTAGTCAGCCGGGTTATGACTGCCTGTAATCATTACTCCATTGGGAGAAGAAAGGGTATGTGTAGCAAAATAAAGTATGGGTGTAGATACAACACCTATATCAATAACATCACAGCCCGTGGATTTAATTCCATCAGAGATCCATTCATGCATATCTGGACTTGATTTTCTGCCGTCTCGGCCTAGCACTATAGTGCTGAATCCAGATTCCAATGACTTAGAACCCAAGCTTTTTCCTATGTGAGTTACTACTTCAATTGATAGCTCTTCATAGGCAAGACCCCTAATATCATAAGCTCTAAAAATATTTTCATTCAAGTTCATTTTGATAAGAGAATCCTTAAGAAGCAGTTATTATATAATTTTGCTGGCTTTTAACATGAGATAATAAAGTTTTAAGAGAGAAAAAGAGAAACTAATGAATTTATCTGAATTAGATGGGTATATCTGGTTTGACGGAAATATAGTTGACTGGAAGGAAGCCCAAACCCATGTATTAACTTACACGCTGCATTATGGTCTGGGTGTTTTTGAAGGCTTAAGAGCCTACTCAACCCCCAAAGGCACATGCATATTCCGTCTACATGACCACACGGAAAGACTTTTTAAATCGGCGAATACTATTGGCATGAAGATACCCTTTTCTCCAGAAGAGCTTATCAAAGCTCAAGCGGAGGTTGTGTCACTCAATAATTTGGAGGAATCCTATATAAGGCCAATGTGTTTCTATGGATCTGAAGGTTTGGGCATTAGATTTGATAATCTAAGTATTCACACGATTATTGCTGCCTGGGAATGGCCTTCTTACATGGAACCAGAAGCTCAGGAAAAAGGCATTAGTGTGAAGGTTTCTTCTTTTAAGCGACAGGCCGGAAACGAGGTGGCTAATGCAAAAATAAACGGCAATTATGTTCAATCAACTGTTGCACTCAACGAAGCATTAGAACAAGGATTTGAAGAAACTCTTATGCTTGATTCAGACGGATTTGTTGCTGAAGGCAGCGGTGAAAACTTTTTTATGGTTAAGGATAATTTATTAATTAGTCCTGATTTAGATGCCTGTTTGGATGGCATAACAAGAAAAACGATTATTAGCTTAGCAAAAGAGTTAAACATTGATTTTGAAGAAAGAAAAATCAAACTGGAAGAAGTATTTGAAAGCGACGAAGCTTTTTTTACTGGTACAGCAGCGGAGGTAGTGCCCATAAACTCTTTAGACAATAAAAGTATTGCGGATGGGTTAAGGGGTCCTGTTACAGAAAAACTTCAAAAAGCTTATTTAGATCAAGTAAGGGGTAAGCGGACGCAGAATCAAGACTGGCACACACCTGTAAACAGTTAAAGTTTCAGAAACATGAAGATATTGATTGTGGGGCCTTCTTGGGTTGGAGATTCGGTTATATCTCAAAGTCTTTTTAAAAAAATTTTTTCAATACATCAAGAAATTTGCATTGATGTCCTTGCTCCTGAATGGACGATTGATATTTATCAAAGAATGAAAGAGATAAATCATGCCCATCAAAACCCTTTTAATCACGGTGAAATAAAAATTGGTGACAGAATGGCCTTTGGTAATTCGATTAGAGTAGAAGAATATGATCAGGCCATAGTTCTACCAAATTCTTTAAAATCCGCACTCATTCCTTTTTTTGCCAAGATACCTCTGAGAACTGGTTGGAGAGGAGAAATGAGATATGCCTTGATAAACGATATGAGGATACTGGATAAAAGTAAGTACCCTAGGATGGTAGATAGATTCGTAGCATTGGCATTAGAGGAGAGTGCGCAACTTCCATCAAATACACCTTTTCCAAGCCTTAGTGTTGATAAAGAAAATTTAGACTCTTTAAGAGAAGAATTTGAGATAGATCCAAACTTACCTCTAATTTGTCTTTGTCCTGGGGCTGAATTTGGTCCGGCAAAAAGATGGCCTACCAATTACTATGCAGTAGTAGCTAACGAATATCTTAAAAAAAATTGGCAAGTTATTCTTCTTGGCTCTCCAAATGATCTGCCAATAGGAGATGAAATAACTCTGCAAATTCAAGAACAATCAGGTTTTTTAAATTTAATCGGTGAAACAAAGCTAAAGGATGCGGTTGATATACTTTCAAGCTCAAGCTTGGTATTAACTAATGATTCAGGGTTAATGCATATTGCCGCTTCAGTAGATGTTCCTCTAGTTGCTCTGTATGGACCCACTTCTCCTGAATTTACTCCTCCTTTAAGTAACAAAGTTAAAGTAATTGAAAAGAATGAAGGTTTTTCAAAATTGAGAACCGGCGACCTAGAGGATGGTTATTATCAAGGCTTAAAGGACATTAAGCCCAATGAGGTCTTAGCAGCCTTATTTGAATTTGAGTCTTAATTCATAAGCTCTCTTTTTTAAAAGAGAATTCGTAAGTCCTTTGACTTATATTAAAAAGCTCAAACCCTAGTTTTTTTAATGTGTTAATGGCTTCAACGGTTTGAGAAATAGAGATGCCTTTATACATGTGATGGAATTCAATCAAAATCTGACTAATGTTAATCTCACTATTGGGTAGAGCCTTTATCACTTCATACTCAGCACCTTCAATATCCATTTTTAACAAATCAATTTTTCTGTGATTTAGCTCTGATGCAATGGTATCTATATCTTTAACTGGAGCTTTTATTTCATTTTCTGTATTCCCATACCTATCAACTGGGGAAAAGTGAGTGGAGGTGGTTTTAGCAGGAGGGTAGAAACTCATAGAACGGTTCTCTGCAGATAGGCCGACAGGGTGAAAGATAAACTTCTTAGGCAGTTCTTGTTCTTTTACCCACTCTACGCTTCGAGGTGTTGGATCAAATGCATGTACTGTTACCCCGAAAGAATCAATTAACTCAAGATCAAAATCTATATTAGACCCTACTCCTACAGAATAAATTACACTTTCACTGTCAATCATGGATTTGTCTATCACCCAGCCATGATCTCCACCATATAGAGTTGCTGAATTACAAGGTACTGGCTCAATTCCCAATTGTCTCAGCTTGCGTTTACGTAATCTTTGTTTAGTTTTGGTAAATATTGACATTTAAATGTCATATTAGCTTAACCTTTAAAACAGATGAATAGCTGTAATAAAGGATAAAATAATCTCTCTAGAGGTAATGGCTTGAAAGAAACTATTTTTCTAACTAACGAATTAAATAATTTATTCTCGTCAAGGGACTTTTTTTCTATTGCGGAGAATTTAGAAGGGAAGGTATTTAGAAAAACTGCCAATCGAATAACAAAAGAGTTCACTTTTGAAGGAAATAGATATTTTATAAAACTGCATTATGGGGTGGGTTGGAAAGAGATATTTAAAAATATTTTTAAGTTTAGAGCACCAACAATTGGAGCTTCTCCTGAATGGAAGGCACTAAAAAAGTTAAGATCGCTTGGAATAGAATGTCCAGAACCTGTAGGTTTTTACAGTTCAGGTATTAATCCTGCAACTTTAAAATCTTTTCTGATTACTAGGTCATTAATCAATACTGTCTCTCTTGAAGAGGCTCTTAAGAAAAGAAAGTTTCAGGAATTAAGTTTTTCTAAGAAAAGAGAATTCATAGAAAAAATAGCCTTAATTTCACGAAACTTACATAAGAGCGGAATAAATCATCGCGATTATTACCTTTGTCATTTTCACGTAGATAAAGACATGGATGCTAATAAGAGCATTTATTTGATTGACCTTCACAGAGCTCAATTAAGATCTTTTGTACCCACAAGATGGGCCTCTAAAGATATAGGCGGTTTAATTCATTCTGCAATGGGGTTTGATCTTACTGAAAAAGATTTTTATAGGTTTATGGGAACTTATCTACAGTGTTCAATAAGGGAATCCCTTCAAACTCATTCTAAATTTTTAAAAACCACTAGAAATAGAGCATTTAGAATGTTTATGAAGCCCATACTTAAAGAAATAAATATCAAGGACGAACAAAAAGAAAACTCAACCTCAAGCTATATAACCGGGAAAGGAGAAGGAAGACGTTGGATAGCGAAGAAACGCTTCTTCAATGAAGGCTTATCAGAAGTTATATCTAACCCTGATAAATTTATGTCAAAAGGGGAAGAGGTAAAATTTGAGGCTGGAAATCATGTTGTTGGTTTAGATCTACCTAATCACTCTATTTTCATCAAAAAATTCCAAATAAAAGGGGCATTTCACTACTTTAGAAAGGTTTTTAGTCCAACTCGAGCAATAACAGCCTGGAAAGCTACCCATTGGTTGAATGCAGCTGGGATAAAGACAATAAACCCTTTAGCAGTTATTGAAATATATGATTCTTTTACAACAACAGAGTCTTACTTGATCACTTTAAAGCAATCCGGTGAAAGATTAGATCAAATGAAAATAACTGAGAGTTTAGAGAGCTTAATTCCAAATAAGATGGGGGCTTTAATCAAACGATTAGGCTGGATAGGCTTTAATCACGGGGATGCCAAGGGATCTAATTTCTTTTTTGATAAGAACAGTCTGATTGTTTCAGATTTGGATGCTTGCAAGAGAAGGATCTTCCAGATTACTTTGGACAATAAATTATCGAAAGACAAAAAAAGAATTACAAAAAGTTTTGAGAACCATCCAAAAATTCAAAGCTCTCTACTAAAAAGGTTCAATTAAAAAAAATGCATATCGGTCTATTGAGTTATAGAAGTAATCCTTTTTCAGGGGGGCAGGGCATATTTGTTAAACATTTAAGTTCAGCTCTTTTAAGTTTAGGTCATAAGGTTGATGTGCTTTCAGGACCCCCTTATCCAGAAATTCATAAAGATATAAACCTGATAAAGATACCTAGCCTGAATTTATTCGAATTAGAAGATAATTTAAGATTGAGATCTTTCAAATTTAAGTTTCTGCTTAATTCAACAGATTTATCTGAATGGTTTGGGGTTCTTTCAGGTGGTTTTCCTGAACCATTTACCTTTGGTGAAAGGGTAGACAGTTATCTAAAAAAAAATAAAAATGAATATGATCTAATTCTGGATAATCAGTCCTTAAGTTATGCATTAATTAATATTCAAAAGAGAACACCTTTAGTTTCCGTGATTCATCATCCCATAACAAAAGATCATAAATTAGAACTAGAGAGTGCAAAAAGCTGGAAACAAAAATTGTCTACCAATAGATGGCATTCATTTTTGAAAATGCAGAAAAAAGTTGCTCCTCAGCTAAATAAAATTATCTGCCCTTCAAACCAATCAAAAGAAGATGTAATTTCAGAATTTAAGACAGATACTAGCAAGATCGACGTAATATTAAATGGCATAGATCTAGAGACATTTAATATGAATAATGAAATTAAGAAAGTTCCGTTTAAGATCGTTACCACTGCAAGTGCTGATATTCCTTTGAAGGGATTAAGATATCTTATTAGTGCTATACCCTCTGTGCTTAAAGATTACCCTGAATGTACTTTATCAGTAATAGGCAGGGCTAAAGCTAGAGGAGAGATAGCTAAACAAATACAAAGGTTGGGGCTGGAAAGTAAGATTTCTTTTCATTCTGAATTGAGTGAATCAGATATTGTACATCTGTACTCATCTGCTGAAATAGCAGTTATTCCTTCTTTGTATGAAGGCTTTGGATTCGGGGCGGGTGAGGCCATGGCGTGTGGGGTGCCTTTAATTTCTACCCATTCAGGTGGCTTAAAAGAAGTGGTTGGAAAGGCAGCAATCGAAGTTAAACCAAGAGATTCTGAAGGCATCAGTAATGCCGAATTTCAATGGTTAAATACTGCAAAGAAGTACGTTGAAATATTTGAAGAGGAGATTGATAAATTCAACTCTAACTAAACCATGCAGACTATCAACTTTGATAATTTAAATATCAATGCAGGTGATTTAGTCCTGGATGTGGGTTGTGGAGAAGGAAGACACAGCATAGGTCTTCACGTAGAAAAAGAAGTAAACGCAGTTGGCATGGATTTATCTAAGGAAGATATAAAAACAGCGAAAAGTCGCATTAAAGACTTTTCTATTTCAGATCAGAATAAGTCTTCTTGTATTTTTGGTGCTGGAGATATCCAATCTCTGCCATTTAAAGATAATGTCTACGATGCAGTAATTTGCTCAGAAGTTTTAGAACATCTAGAGTCCCTAGATAATGCTGTGTCTGAGATAGTTAGAGTCCTTAAACCAGGCGGTGTCTTAGCAGTGAGCGTCCCCAGGTACCTTCCGGAACTCATTTGTTGGAAGTTAAGCTCAGAATACTCTCAAACTCCAGGTGGGCATGTAAGAATATTTAAGCAAAAAGAATTAAAACAATTAATTCTAAAAGAATCTGTTTCCTTTAGATCATTCCACTGGTCTCACGGTCTTCATTCTCCTTATTGGTGGCTAAAGTGTCTTTTTTGGGGAAGAAAGGAAGAACATTGGATTGTTAAGAAGTATCATCAGTTTCTTGTTTGGGATTTAATGCACGACCCTCTGTTAACAAGATTTCTTGAGGCTATACTTAAACCATTCATAGGAAAGAGTTTGGTAATGTATTTTATTAAGGATTAATGAAAGAAATAGAGCAACTTGATTATTATCAAGATTCCATAAATTTTATATTGCATACCCAAGCCGATGATGGGGCAATATGTTGGGAGCAGAACACTAAACTGGATCCTTGGGATCACATAGAAAGTGCCATGGCGCTAACGGTTGCTGGTCAAACAGAAGCAGCCAAGAAAGCTTTTGAATGGATGCAATCAAACCAAGAAAGCGTAGGCGGATGGTTCTCAGAATACAAGGCTGGACTTCCTTCTAAAAAGAGAATGGAGACTAATTTTGCAGCTTATCTTTGTGTCGGTATCTGGCATTTTTATTTGGCCACCAAGGATAAAAGTTTTGTAGAAGAATATTATCCGGTTTTGGATAGGGCGATGGAATTTGTCATCTCCATGCAAACCGACTCTGGTGATGTGCTTTGGGCACTGGATGAGAAGGGTTCTAAATTGGATGATTCTTTGATAACTGGCTGTAGTTCTATTTATAAAAGCCTTGAATGCTTTTTCGCAATTAAGAAATTACTCAATAAGGATTTAGGTAATTTGGAAGGCCAAATGAGATCTTTAAGGGGCGCAATTACAAATAAACCCGAAAGGTTTGATCGAGGCTGGAAAAGCAAAGAACGATATAGCATGGATTGGTACTATCCCATTCTTTGTGGCGTAATTACCGGAAAAGCAGGGCTAGAAAGATTCCAACATAAAGAAAAGGAATTCATAGTCGAAGGTTTGGGGTGCAAATGTGTAGTGGAAGAGCCTTGGGTTACCATCGCTGAGAGTTCAGAATTGGTGATGGCTTTAGCTCATTTGGGAGAAATAGATAGGGCACAAGAGATTTTTTCTTGGCTGCATCAATGGAAAGATCCCAAGGATAATCTGTATTGGACGGGCTATGTTTATCCTGACAAAGCTTTTTGGCCAATTGAAAAACCGACCTGGACTGCAGCTGCAGTGTTGCTAGCAGCCGATACATTGTATAAATTTACTGATGGGAGTGAATTATTTCTAAGAGATTGGAGTAAGTAGTATGGAAAAATTAGAAAGACCAAACAATATTCATCATCAGGCATTTCTTTGTAGAGATGCTGAACAAACCAGGTGGTTTTATGAGGATGTCATGGGATTTAAGCTGGTGGCAGCTCTTGATTTTGAATCTTCTCCGGGGTCGGGCGAACCTTTGGAGTACATGCATCTGTTCTTCGAGATGGGAAATGGTGATCATGTGGCCTTTTTTGATATTCCGGATGAAGTTGACGAAGAAAAATTTAATTACAAGAAGGGTTTTGATCAACACATCGCTTTTGAAGTAGATTCGTTAGAAGATTTGGATGCCTGGAAAGAGTATTTAACCAAAGAAATTGGTTGGGTCTCTGATCCCATCGATCATGATTTTGTTCACTCTATCTATTTTTATGACCCGAACGGATTGGCTTTGGAGATTACCTGCCGAGACAAAGAATATGATCAGATTATGGAAAAAGATACAAAAGAGGCTCATAAAATCTTAAAGCAGTGGACGGAAAGAACCAGACCTAAGAAGGAATCAAGAGTTGGATCGGAAAAACTCAATGAACGAACAGTGGATACAAAAGAGTTATTTAAAAGACTGAAGATCTCAGGGGCTATATGACCGAAATAGGCAGTTACGAAAGAAAGCCAATAGCCATTATTTACGAGGAAAAATCAGCTTACAAAGATACCTATGCCGGCGCTGAAGACATTGTTTTTTTAGAGGCTCATCATTTAATCCCCTCAGAACCAAAAACTGACTCAGTGGTTTTATTTATGCATCCCGCTGGCGCAGGCGGTGCCTATTTACCTATGCCTACGGCCTTAGCTAAAAGTGGTATTCCGGTGATTTATTGCAACAGCAGATACCGTGGAGTCGACAGCGGGTTAATCATGGAAAAGGTAGTGTTGGATCTGGGAGCTTGTGTGCGAGAAGCCAAAGAAAAACTCGGGTATAAGAAGGTTATTTTAGGCGGTTGGAGTGGCGGCGGTTCGCTTTCTCTGTTTTATCAATCCCAAGCAGAGAAGCCAACCTTAAAAAGCACTCCGGCAGGAGATCCTCCCGACCTGACCACTGCCGGACTTCTTCCTTGCGATGCGGTGATGCTGTTGGCTTCTCATTGCAGCAGGGCTACTACCTTAACTGAATGGTTGGACCCTTCCATCACGGATGAAGACAAACCTGATCAACGTGATCCTGAATTAAATCTTTACGATCCTAATAACCCAAATCAACCCCCTTACTCTCAAGACTTTTTAAAATTATTTAGAGAAAAACAAATTGAGAGAAATAATAAGATCACTGCATGGGC
>LUQU01000087.1:4156-24108 GCA_001628005.1 SAR86 cluster bacterium REDSEA-S09_B4 | reverse complement strand
GCTCCAAATCGAGCAGTTCTGGTAGAGCCGGGTAAGTATTGATCTATAACTATTTCAGAACCATTAAGTTGAGAAGTACTAGCAAAACCTTCTAGGTATTCTTCATTAAATGGTATAGAGCCTCTTGATAGAGGTGAAGATGTAAGTGGTGTTGTACCAAAATAGTTATCTTCTTCGTAGGAACCTGAGGAATTGTGATTATCGCTTGAGCCTATAAAGCCTATTTTAAAAGGATTGCCTCTATTTTCTTTTTCAAGGGCCATGCCGTTCATCAAAGCCTCCCTTACATAGCTACCATGAGGATTGCTGTAAAAATTGACTTTCCCTTTTCGTGTGTTCAATATCTCAAATCCAGCCCACTCATCTTTCGGAGATAATCTGGGATGAGTTTCAGAAGTGCCTTTAATTTGGGTAATCTCAACCAAGGGTTCATTTCGCATTCTTTGCTCCGCGTACGCTTGATCGAGTGGTCTGCCGTCATAATAAGCTAGTCTAAAAGTCTTACCATTGGATTGGTTTGAGTTATGAGGTATTGCTAAACTATCTAACCCTTTTTCTCTCATAACGTCCATCCAGTCCCATAAATCTTCAGGATTCATAGAATCCATTCTTGTAAAAGGTCTTTTGGGTGCCTTACTTGAATTAAATAGAACATTCCTATGATAAGAAGCACCGTCCGGTGGTAAAAAAGATGAGGTCCATTCATACCCTATGAAAGTAGTAAATTTACCTGGTTCATTGTGCTTTTCCGCCGCCTTAATAATATCTGTCCATGCTTCTCTGTAGGACTCATAATCAAATGACGCTGAACCTCTTGCAATATCACTCTTCAACCAAGCTACGAATTGCTTCCAGTAGCTACCTCGCGTCTGAGCATATTTACCAAAATGTTGTCTAAAAAGAGATACTCTATCCAGATTGCCATCAAGATTAAGAAGGCTTAAATTTTCTTCTGCATTTACATTATGAAAAGGTTTTGCCAGAGGATGCTTTGAAAGTTCTGTTGATGTATCTGCCCAATCATCCACAACTCCCATCCAAAAACCATGATCGGTAACTGCATAAAAATCTAAAGGCTCTCTTATTGTCATATTAATGCCAAAAGAATTTTTCATAGCTTCTCCTTTGGCATAACGATAAGCTTCATCAGGACTGTTCATGTTACCTAGTAGGTAAGCATCAAATGAATAAGTGGTATGAATGTGCGTATCTCCAAAATAGACATTTCGATATTGGTTATAGTTTTCTGTCTTGCTATTTTCAGATTCTTGGGCTTGTGAGTAATCTTCTATAACCTCTGCGTCGTTTGAGCACGCTAATAAAAAACTCAAAATAAAAGGTAAGATTAAAACCTTGTAATTCATGTACTACTCCTCATTAGATGAAATTGGTGAATACCAAATTGGCGAAGACCACGCTCTGTCTTGAGTTATATGGTCAAAATCTTCTCTAGGCTTTTTTCCATTATTTACAGCATCCCACGCAGTCCATCTGCATGAAGGGTTTTCCAAAACTCTTACATAATAAAAGGCACTCTCTTTTGAATTAAATTCAGGATCAGTCCAGACAGTCTTTAATTCAACTGCACCGAGTTCAGAAACAGAACAGTTGGATAGATTAACTCTTGCTCCGTTATCAGGACAGCGATTGGTTACGGGATCAACTTTCAATCCATCAGAGCAAGCTGCATCGTAAACTTTTTCATGGTTGCTTCCGTCAGAAGGGTCTATCCAGCCTTTGATGACTTGTAGTCTTTGAAGTGAAGTAGTTTTCGGATCTTTTTGCGCCCAGATAAGAAACTCAGGACTTCGAACCTCATCAGAAACAAGACTTCCTCCCATTGGAACTCCTTTTTTGTAGGCTTCTTTGATTAAGTTTTTAGAAGTCAGATCCAATTGTCCAAAATCAAAACCTCCAAAAAAGCGGAGCTTAATTCTATTCCCGCTTGTTGCGTAGGTTTCTTTCCTTCTAAAGGCAGCAAAGATGGATTCGCGTGTGTTTTCCTCGGCCCAAACTGCGGCCAGTCCAGAAGCACTCCATAAAGAATAATAAGTATCCACATACCTACCTTGCTCTTTGTCTATAAAGTTATTGGAATTATTTTCTCCGGAACTTAGCAGTTCATATTCTTCTTGTTCTAATGGAACGGACCCTCTTAATGGAGGCAATCCATCCAATACCCCAACTTTCGCATAAAAATCTGATTCGACGAATGCTCCGGCAGCGGTATGCGTATCGCTTGATCCGATCACTCCAAATTTATAAGGGTTTCCCCTATTTTCCCACTCAAGACCCAGGCCTCTTTTATAAGCCTGCCTAACATAACTGCCATCTGGATCACTATAGGTTTTTCCCCTTCCTATACGGTAAGGAAAAATTTCGAAGTCAGCCCATTCATCGTCAGGAGATAAAATAGGATGAGTGTCAGAAGTACCTTTTACTTGAGTACTTTCTACTATTGGTTCATTACGCATTCTGAAATCAGCATATTGATCGTCTACCAAAGTGCCATTCCAAGATTTAGTTTCAAACATACGTCCGTTAGATCCATTTGAATTATGTGGTATGGCTATTGAGTCCAACCCTAAGTCTCTTAACTTGTCCATCCAAGACCATAAATCTTCAGGATTCATAGAATCAATTCTTGTCCAAGGACGTTCTGGATAATTTGAAGATTCAAATAGTACATTTCGGTGTAGGTTTCCGCCTTCTAGATCACCTGAGTTAGTAGTAAATTCATATCCGATAAATGTAGTGAACTTACCTGGTTCATAATTTCTTTCAGCTGACTCAGCTATCTCCTTCCAAGCCGACTTATGAACACTGTAATCAAACATAGGCATAGAAAGAGCAATGTTATTTTTGAAATTAACTGCTCTCCATTGTTGAAATTTATTTCCAAAGGTACTTAGCCAAAAGAAATTGGCAAAAGCATTCCGTCTTCTGGAGATGGAATCAATACCTGTATTACCTACTGCATTGATATCGTGATAAGGAATAGCTCCAGGTAAAGATGAAGCCGAGTGTGTTGTGTCTGCTAACTTCTCAAACATCCCTAAAAAGAAACCGTGGTCTGTCACAGCGTAAAAATCTAAAGGGTCACCTAATTGCATATCAAAACCTAAGGGATGTTTAATTGAACCTCCCTTAGCAAAAGTATAGGCATCATCAGGAGTGGCTGTTGTTCCGAAAATAAAGGCATCGAACGAATATTTTGTATGGACATGCGTATCTCCAAAGTACAGATTTCTATCTTCGTTGAATCCTTCTGTTTGAGTTAAATCCTGTAATTGACTCTGTACACCTTGCTCCTGAATGACTAATGAGTCATCTGAACAACCAAATGTAAATAACACGAGAAAAGTAATTAGAAAGCTTTTTTTCATAGTCTTTATTTCTCCTCTAAAAACCCTTTAAGACTTCATACTATTAAGGTGAGAAATAATGTAAAGGTAAAAAATTTGTCATTTAATAAAAATACTGTATATTTATACAGTATGAATGATTTATATAAGAAAAATAAACCTTCTGGACAGCCCATGGCTGTTAGAAGCCTAAATTCAATAAGTCAAAATGTATTGTTGCAGAGTATGTGGATAGATCGTTTAATAACATCAGTGTATGTTGTTTTATCAGGAACGATCATTGCTATTTCTTTAGCAATACTACTTGGCTTAGATGGGTAAGAAGCAAAAATCTACTAGAAGAAATCCGGTTGCAAAGCACGCTGGAAAGTTTAATAAACCTAAAGTCTTCAAAGACAAAACTAAGTACTCAAGGAAAGATAAGGCCAATAAAAGCTAATGGATAGCTACTATAACCTGTTAATAGCGTGGTTAGTCTTATGCATAGCTGCCGGCACTTTTCTTCTATTTAAAACAGCCCCTTATGGCAGATATTTGAGGAAAGGATGGGGTTTTCTTGTTCCTTCTAGACTAGGCTGGATTTTATTTGAATCTCCACCTGTTTTCTTAATGATTACTTTCTTTCTACTTTATAGTGACCAAAGCTTGATTCAAATTGTATTTCTTTCAATTTGGTTAATTCATTACATTAACAGAAGTTTTATTTGGCCTTTAAAGGCAAAGATATCTGGTAAGCCAATGCCGCTTTTAATTATTTTTATGGCTTTGGTATTTAATGCAATAAATGTATATCTACAAGGAAATTGGATTTTTGTTTATGGAGAGTATTCAAGCTCTTGGTTAACCAGTAACTGCTTTATTGTAGGTACATTAATATTCATTATTGGTTTATATATTAATGTTACTTCAGACAACATCTTGATTGCCCTTCGTAAAAATAATGAAGAAGAATACTCCATCCCTAAAGGATTTTTGTTTAACAAAATATCTTCTCCAAATTATCTAGGAGAAATGATTGAGTGGTTAGGTTGGGCGATAATGACATGGAGTCTTGCAGGTTTAGTTTTCTTTTTTTGGACAGTTGCAAATCTACTCCCGAGGGCAATAGCAAACCACAAGTGGTATAAAAAAGAATTCGAAAATTACCCCTCTAATCGTAAAGCAATTATTCCTTATCTTTTTTAATCTTTTTCTTGTTTCTACCAATTACAAGAATTATTCTAATCGGTCTATTTACTTTTAAGTTAGGAGTCTTATATGGAATTAGAGTACGGACCTGAATACGACGATTTTCGTGCGGAAGTTAAGTCTTTTGTTAAGGAAAACGAAGGAGTTAATCTAATAGGAAAATCTTTAAGAAGTTCTGACAGGGTTGATTGGCAACAAAAACTTATTGATCACGGTTATTTTGCTAGGTCCATTCCAAAAGAGTATGGCGGATTTGGGGGCGATATGGATATCTTAAAAACCCGAATAATTGCTGAGGAGTTTGCAAAATCTCCTATTCCTAAGCCCTTAGGGGGTCAAGGAATACAAATGCTCGTACCTACCTTGTTAGAGCTCGGTACTGAAGACCAAAAGCAAGCGTATGTTAAACCCACGCTTAGAGGAGAAATTATTTGGTGCCAAGGATATTCAGAACCTAACTCAGGAAGTGACCTTGCTAGCCTTCAAACTAAAGGGGAGTTAGATGGAGATGAATGGGTTATTAATGGTCAAAAAATTTGGACGAGTACCGCTAAATTTGCACAAATGTGTTTCTGTCTAGTCAGGACTGAGCCAGATGCGCCAAAACACCAAGGTATCAGTTATCTGCTAATACCGATGGATACACCTGGTATAGAAATCAGACCCATTATGCAAATGACGGGTGATGCTGATTTCAATGAAGTCTTTTTTACGGATGTACGTATACCAGCAACCAACATTGTCGGTGAGCGTGGTGAAGGCTGGAAAGTTGCCAATGCTACCCTTACCCACGAGAGAGGTTCTCTGGCTGATCCAGATGTAATGATGAATAGACTCTACGCACTTATAGACTTGATGAAATCTGAAACAATTGATGGTGAAAGAGTTATAGATAAACCTGCTTTTAGGGACAGGTTATTAAGGGTGCAAGGAAAAGTTTTAGCTCAGCAAGCGAATGCACTTAGACTACTTTCTAGCTCCATTAATAAAGGACAAGATACAACGATGGCGAGATTTATAACCAAACTCATTGGGACCGAGCTTAGGCATGAGTTAGAAGGCTTAGCCATTGATGCCATGGGTGAGATGGGGACTTTATATGAGGACAGTCCTCATTTGAGAGACAGTGGTTCTTGGCAGATGTCTTACATGTATTTCCTAGGATTGATAATTGGTGGAGGTACGAATCAGATTCAAAAAAATATTATTAGTGAAAGGGCCTTGGGCATGCCTAAGGAACCGAAAATTCCAGGAGCATAAATATGTATTTTGGTTTATCAGAAGAACAGCAAAGTTTGGAAGACAACATTAAGAAGTACCTAGAAGATAATGCTTCTCTAGATTCCATTAAAGAAGTAGCCGGTGGTGATTCAGCTAAGTCAGCAGATATACACAAAGGACTTCTAGAATTAGGAATAAGTGGCTTAATGGTTCCAGAAGAATACGGTGGCCTAGAGCTTGATATGCTTTTTGCTTCTGTGGTGTCAGGAGCGCTTGGTTCTGGAACTGCACCCGTTCCGTATGCTGGTGCTTATGTCATGGCACCCATTGCTTTAACTTTGGCAGGTACTGA
Source organism: SAR86 cluster bacterium REDSEA-S09_B4 (assembly GCA_001628005.1). Classification (GTDB taxonomy): domain Bacteria; phylum Pseudomonadota; class Gammaproteobacteria; order Magnimaribacterales; family Magnimaribacteraceae; genus AEGEAN-183. Next base: position 17,982 of record LUQU01000087.1, on the reverse strand, counting down.
CACTCAGAAAGAAAATTGGTTACCTAAGATAGCGGGTGGTGAAGCAGTTGTAGGAATTGGTCTTTCAGAATATGTAGGAGCACGAGAAGATGCGGCAATCACGGCCTCGGGCAAGACTATATCTGGACGCTGTTTGTTTGTAATAGATGCGAAAGAAGCGGATGCTTATATTCTTGCGAATAAAGCTGGCGAACTTTACTTAGTTGATGCAAAAGCTAAAGGTATATCTGTAACAGATCTGGTTACAGTTGATAAAACACGTCCTTCAATTGAACTAAATTTAGATAATGTAGAGGCAGAACTACTTCCTGGATCTGAAAATAACCAAGACATTATTAATAAAGTTTTAGATGCCGGAAGACTTATGCTTGCAGCAGATAGCATTGGGGCTTCTCAAGTTATGTTGGATAAGGCTGTAGCTTACTCGCTAGAAAGAAAGCAATTTGGAAGAGTGATAGGATCTTTTCAAGCCGTAAAACATATGTGTGCCGAAATGGCAGCCGAACTAGAACCCTGTCATTCAATGATTTGGCATGCTTCCCATTGCTATGATCATGACCCCTCACAAGCTAGATTAATGGCTTGTCATACCAAAGCTCATGTTTCTGAAGTGGGTAAGCAAATTTCTAAAACAGCTACAGAAGTGCATGGCGGTATGGGTTTTACTGACGAATTAGGATTACATTATTGGTTTAAAAGAATAGGACTAAACAGACAACTGTTAGGTTCTCCTGAGCTAGTTAGAGAAGAAGCGGCAAGGATCCAAAACTTTGACCAATCACCCGCTGGGGGCCAAAGCAAAAAAGAAGTTGGTAACCCCCTTCTAGTCTAAAGAGAATAAAACTCAGCTGCTGTTTTATAAAAAAGATATTCTTTTTCTTCTATGGAAAAATCTTCAACGATTTTTTTGAATCCATTCCAAAGAATAGGATAAGAGATAGATCGTTTATCTACAGGAAAGTTACTTTCGAACATGCAGCGCTCTATCCCAAAACATTTAATTGCATGTAAATAATACCTACCATGACTTTCAATCAACTCATCTGAATTAGCTGGTAGTTCCCTTTTGTGCCAACCCCAACCGTTTATGGGCATAGCGAGTCCACCTATTTTTATAACAACATTATCCCTTTCTGCTAACGCAGCGATTGATTCTTGCCATACTGAAAAAACCTCTTCTCGACGACCTGCATAAGGACCTATACCTAGAGGGCCACCAAAATGATTTTGGACTATCTTAAGATTTGGAAAACATTTAGCTAATTCTGTTAACTCCTTAATTTGTTTATGATAATTCCATGCATCTAAGGTGAGGTTAAGAGCGTCTAGCTGTTCTATTCCTTTCTGAAATTTATCATCTAAGTAGATGGATTGAATAGGGTTTGAATGAGAATTTCTTATCTCATCACTTTCATCCCAACTTGCTCCATGACGTATTCCTTTAAACCTTCCCTGTCCTTCCTCTAAGTGCGCTTCCAACACTTCTCTTGTTGATTCTCCTAACATCATATCTGCATGCCCTACTATGCCTTCAATTTGCGCTTTGGAAACATCTTGTTTAGCTTCTTCAGCAACTTCAACAACAAACCTGGTCTCGCCTACCGGTTTCATTGCTTCAGAACCTGACTCATAGTAACCCTGACCGCATTCCACAAAGACCGTCTTCACAACATTATGACCAGATTGAGTATCATTCCATAAATCTTCTAACAAATAACGATTGTCTGCAGAAACTCCATCAGTACCAGGAGGTCCAGGCCAAAGATGATGGTGGGGATCTATTATTTCTAAGTCTTGGTCAACTATTTCTTCAGTGACTTGATCTAACCACTCCCGTTGATTGGAAGGTCTGTTCACTTGTTAACTTCTAGCCCGGGTAAAAGTTTTAACCAGTTTTTCAGCTTCTCCTCCAGCTCCCCCTTTGGAAAAGTCTTTGTGACCTAAAAAGTCATCTCGTCCTAACATTGTAGCTAGTTCCTTAGGTTTTCCTTCAAGCCATTTGTCATCTAAATGGTCATAACACTCTACAGTTCTTAATGCCAACCTGCTAAAAGTTATATGAATTACAACTCTTTCACCTTCTTTAGTTCTGGGATAATTACTGTGCCATATAGAACCATCCCACATAACCAAAGAACCTGGTGGGCATTCGACTGGAATGGCCCCTTTCTGGGCTGTTATCTCTTCAGGTAAAGGATGTCTTCTCTTTAAATGAGATTTTGGAATCACCTTAGTACAACCGCCCTCTTCAGTATATTCATCACAAGCCCAACAGAGAGTGAGTAGTTGGTTGTGGACAGGAAAAGGTGCTGGCGTCCAATTTTGATCAGCATGTAATCCTATTTCTGGAGCACCTTTAGGTCTAATACTTGCTATTAATTGAGATAACAAAGCTCCCTTTCCACACATCACCTCCACCATGGCTTGAATTTTTGGATTTAAAACAACTTCCTCAAAGATGGGGTCTCGCCCTAAAAGGATTGCAGCAGTGTAACCTTTTGCCGCACCTTTTGTTTCTTGAGCTAATTCAATACATGTTTCCCTTAATCTATTATTAAAGTCTTCAGAAACTCCTGCATCCATTACTGCATAACCTTCCTCTTTTATATGCTCAGCGGTTTCCAATAGATCTAAATCTCTTAGTTGTTTAGTAAATTCCTTAGTGAATTCAAAAGGCTGAACAGAACTTAAAGTTTCGTCTGGTTTAGATATAGCTTTAGACATGCTTAATTATTTTTCTAAATAGTAGCACTTTCAAGACAATTAACTCAATCTAACCATCTTTAATGACTGATAAGGCATAACCATATATATCAGCTATCTCTTCTATCCTCTTGTCTCTTGGGGTACCAGAACCATGGCCTGCTCTGGTTTCAACTCTTAGTAAAACTGGATTGTCGCATCCTTGAAGTTCTTGTAGTCTTGCTGCAAATTTAAAAGAGTGAGAAGGAACCACACGATCATCTCTGCTTGCGGTTGTAATTAATGTTGGAGGGTAACAAACCCCTGCCTCTATATTATGGTAAGGTGAGTAAGAGAGTAGATTTAAAAATTCTTGCCTGTTTTCAGTTGATCCGTAGTCACTTTCCCACGCCCAGCCTATTGTAAATTTATTAAACCTCAACATATCCATAACTCCTACTTGAGGGATTGCTACCGCAAACAAGGAGGGATTTTGCAACATGGTCGATCCGACCAACAAACCTCCGTTTGACCTACCTAAGACAACTGTGGACTTACTACTTCCTATGTTTTTTGAATGTAAAAACTTGGCTGCATAAGCAAAATCATCAAATACATTCTGTTTATTTAACAACATACCTGCTTCATGCCAAGAATCTCCATATTCAGAGCCACCTCTTAGATTTGCAACTGCTACAACACCTCCTTGATTCATCCATGCTAAATAGGTTTTACTAAATCTAGGTAGTATGGAAATATTAAACCCTCCGTAACCATAGAGCAGAATGGGTGTATCTGCTTTTATTTGGGTGTCTTTCTTATAGGTTATATGTAGTGGTATTTTTGTTCCGTCTTTTGAATCATAGAAACTTAAGTCAGTAATAAAATCTGAAGAGCTAAAGTTAGGAAGGGATTCTTTCCAGTACTCTTCGTAAACAAGAGTCTCCATATCCATTTTATAAATCTTGGTAGGTGTTATGTAATTGGTAAAGCTAAAGTAAGTATACCTATCACTCCTTTTTCCATTGAAACCAGACACTGAACCATTTGATGGCAAACTTAGATTAGAAATAAACTCACCTTTTAGATTAAAAAAATCTACCTTAGATAAGGTGTCTTTAAGATACTCAATCACAAACTTATTATTGATTAAGCTAAATCCTGAAATTGGGAAAGCGGTTTCTTTTATCACGTCTTCCCAAAGAAAAGACTCATCTTCATTAACTTTTAACTTAACAATTTTTCCATTAGGAGCATTCTTATTTGTAAAAAACCATAGATCATTTCCCTTATTACCTAAAAATATATAAGTTGCTTCCAGTTCCTCGACTATAGGAGTAAAAGAGTTATTCTTGCTAATTTGAATGAAGAGTCTATTGCTATCATCAGTACCTTCACTCACTGATAAAATCCTATATGTTCCTTCTTCACTTGTTTGAATACCCCAAGACCAGTTTGGCTTATCAGGTCGATCGTAAATCAGTAAGTCTTCTTTTTGTGAAGTACCTACTTTATGGAAATAGAGCTTAGGGCTTCTATTAATCTCTGACAGAGCTACCTTTTTAGGTTCTGAGTATTTTTGATAATAAAAGCCTGAACTATCTGCTTCCCAAGAGCCAGATGAAAACTTTGTCCAGTTAATTGTGTCTTCTAATACTTGATTTGAGTAGACATCTAATACCTTCCAGGTTTTCCAGTCGGACCCTCCATCAGAAATAGAATAGGCAATAAATTTTCCATCTGGACTGATACTTAAGTTAGATAAAGAGACCGTACCATCTTCGGAAAACTTATTAGGATCAATTATTACTTCTGATGTGCAGGTAGCACATTCCTGCTTCATTAATTTACTTTGTTGCCAACTGCCTTCGTTAAAAAAGTAAAAAATATTACTTCCTCGTATCTGAGGGATGCTTTTTGAGTTACTTACCCATATAGATTCAAGATTTTCTTTTATCTTTTTTTTATATTTATTCTTAGTTAAGTGCCTTTGACTTAAAGTATTTTGCTCTCCTACCCAAGACTCGACTTCTTCGCTAGTAAAATCTTCTAACCAGCGATAAGGATCTTGAACTTCTACACCATGTAATAAGTCTATTTGTGAAACCTTTCTAGTAACTGGATATTCTGTTAGTGATGCACAAGATCCTATCAATAAAAAACAAATCAGGCCTAAAAACATATATGTTTTATTCTTCATGCCTATATCCTATCAACTTAAAGTTTTATCAGGTAGATTGCTTAACTTTACTTTCTTCCAGTTATTCTTAGTATGGTGGATATGATGAATTCACGTATTAAAATTCTTTATTTAGTCTTATCACTGATTTTAAGTTCATTAAGTTTAGCGGAAGACAATATTGAGTCATTAAAGATCGGATTCGGATCCTGTATAGACGAAGCAAAACCTCAACCTATATGGAAAGCCCTAGAAAAGGAAAGACTTAATGATTTCTTTTTCATGGGGGACAATATCTACGGAGATATGGATTCAGGCGTACTCTCCATCTCTAACATGGGTTCAGCTTATGCGAAACAGGCAGAAAATTTTCCTGACTGGCTTCAAAACTTGAAACCCTTGGCTATTTGGGATGACCATGATTACGGACTAAATGATGGCGGTCAAGAATACACATTAAAAAAAGATTCTCAGAAGTTATTTTTAGATTTTTGGAAAATAGATAAGCAAGATGACCGTCATAAAAGAGAAGGTGTTTATTTTTCTGAAACCAGGCAAATAAAAGATAAGAAGGTTCTTTTAATCGGGTTAGATACGAGATACTTTCGCTCCCCTCTTGAAGGAGAAAAAAGGAACTATCAGTCTACCTCTGATGTAAGTAAAACTATTTTAGGAGAACAACAGTGGGAGTGGCTAGAAAGAATATTCCGGGAAAGTGCGGATATTATTATTTTGGTTTCGTCGATACAAATTCTTGCAACCAATCATGGATTTGAGAAATGGAGTAACTTTCCTCATGAAAAAGAAAGATTGTTATCTTTAATAAAACAATTTAAAAAACCTGTAATACTTGCTTCTGGAGATAGGCATAAAGCGGGGATATATAAGCAAGGTAATCTATATGAATTAACCAGCTCTTCCTTGAATAAACCATTACCTAGGTGGTTAGTAGCAGTTTGGAATGAAACTGACCCTCTGCTTCTAGGTAAGATGCATTACGACATGAATTATGGGTTGATCAGCATTCACTCTTCCGGAACCGTTAACATTGACTTGAAAGATGACAAAGGAAACGTCTTAGAAGCCTTAGAATTTACTCTTTAGTGAAAATTGAAGTGTCTTTTAATAAGCGCTAACATGAAAAAGTAACAAGAAGGTTTAATCTATGGTTAGAACTAAAAGCAAAACCCCTCCATATTTAGGTGAGAATCTAAGCCAAATTAAAAAACTGGGGTTACAAAACAATATCAACGACCTAGAGATTGATGGTTTTACCATCATTCCTCCAAAAAAAGTAGCTTCAACCCAATTTCTTAACAAAATGAGGAAAACCGTTCTCCGCATTTGTCAGGAAAGAACAGGAAAGAAGTTTGATCTAAATAAAAATGGACAGATAGGGAAATACAAAGCGCAACCACAAACAGACAGTCAATTTTTACTGTATTACTTGTTGATGGCAGATCCCATATTTGAGAAATGGTTATTGAACCCAACTCTCAATGCGATGATGGATTACTTGATGAAAGGGACACAACAGCTTTCCAGTATGACTTCTTTTATCAAATGGCAAGGAGAGGGTTACGGTGAAACCTTGGGTTTGCATAGTGATACTAGGCCAAGCACCCCTGAGGGCTTAATCCCCAACTCCTGGTTTGATGTGTCTAACTCTACTTATTGCCTGACTGATTACACTAAAGAAAATGGTGCCATGGCTATGGTTCCAGGAAGCCATAGGCTATACAGACAGCCGAAACCAGGTGAAGGAGTTGATAAAGCTGTGCCTGTTGAAGCAAAAGCAGGCTCTCTGATCATTTTCAATGGCGGTATATGGCATGGAGCTTTCCCTAAAAAAACGGAAGGATTACGCTTAAATGTTACAAGTTATTTCTGCCATAGAAAATTAAAAACCCAAGAAGCCTATCAATGGCGAGTTACAAAGGAAATGCTTGATAGAAATCCACCTAAGTTCGCTAAGCTAGTGGGAGCTGATGATGAATACGGCTGGGATGCCAAGGGACCTGATTACAGCAGACCTCTGAAGTACTTATAGTCAAAAGTCTCCTAAATTAACTTTCATTTTTGTTATAAGGGATCGCCTCCCAAGACAGCTGGTGTCTCACAATAGGTTGTCAAGATATACCGTTGGTGGTCTTTTATTCTCACAGTTAGTGCGTTAGCTATCTCTGGGATTTCTGAATTTGCTGCAAAGAACATCAACATACCTTGGTTTTGTTTTGTTTTTGGCATAATTTCTAAAGGGACAGGAAGTATCGTCATGCTCATAGTAGCCCAATAGATATCAACAGCAGTTAATGTATCTCCAACAAGATAACGTGAACCTTGTTTTTCTTGTGCTTCAAGTCGTCTGTCAATCAAAGTTATAACCTCAGCAATTTTTTTAGGTGCTGAGGAACTAGCCTCTTCACTATATCCATACTTTTGTGCCAAAGGGGTATCTATCAATATTCTCATGTTCCAAGTTAGACCGTCTTCTCCCAAAACAATGGCACATAGACCAAACATATCAGCTCGGTGTTCAAAATTATCTGGAATCAGTTTAGGGCTATCCTTTGTGCCAATCCTCTCCGCTAAAGCAAGTTGTTCAATCCAAACGTTTCGAGGTCGCTCATCATCATGAAACATTGTGGGTAAACTAGTTTGGCTAGTAAGTTCGAATAACTTAGCCTGTCTATCTTCTCCTGTTTTCTCGTCAACGCCCATAATCGGATGCAATACTCGAGTCAGAGGAACTCTTTTTACGTAACATAAGTTTTTAAGCGCCTCAGAAAACATAGCTTGAACACCTGGAACGAAAGTTACTCTAGTTCCCTTCTGCATCGATGCTGACTCTTCAAGCGTGATGAACTTAGTGCTTTGAGACTCCTTTGTTTCACTAGATACTTTGTCATTCATTCCAATTCTCCCAGTAGATTGTTAGTTTCAAGCTTTCCACTGTGCAGGTCTTGGCCTTTTGCCCACCCAAATAAAATGATGACAAACCATTGTGGGATCAACATACTTTGGTCGATTTAAAATTTCTAATTTTTTCTCCTCACAATAAGAGTTAATCTCATCTTCTGTGTCCGCTATTAGGTAATGACGAACTCTAGTTTTATCAATTGCTTTAGCAAATTCTGCCATATCGTTAATTACAGTTAGTTAATATTGGTTCGTTTCTGCAAATATTCTTATTCTCAATTACTGCTTTATTTAGTCTATCCAGGTCCATCTCTTCAATATGCCTGTGTTAAATCTAACTATCTCTGGCGCATTAAATAGTCTTTCATAATTTACTGGAAAACATAAATCAAAATCGCTTGTTCTCTTACTAATTTTATCAACACCATATGTTGAATAGCCTGACTGACAACCCATTAAAAGAATTAAGCCAAAACAAAAGACTAGTGGTTTAATTAAATACTGATACATTTACTTGTCTCTTAAACTTTAGGTGACGATGTTCAAAAAGAAAAATACCCTGCCAAGTACCTAAATCTAAGCTCTTATTTTTAACTGGAATGAGTAGAGAAGACAAGGTCAGAGCATTCTTTATATGGGCTGGCATATCATCGGTGCCTTCAATACTATGGAGATAGTTACCAGATTCTGGAACAAGCTGTTTAAAAAAATTATTCAAGTCCGCCAAAACATCTGAGCTAGCGTTTTCCTGAATAAGCAATGAAGCTGAGGTGTGTTTAATAAATACATTACACAGGCCTTGATGTGTGGAAGATTGAGCAACAATCTCTTCTATCTGATTAGTAATTTCTATTAAGCCTTGTCCGGAAGTGGAAATTGAGAAATCTTTTTGATACATCTTCTAATGCAGAAATCGTATGAGTAAGAATAAAACAGAAGGGGCCAATAAACACCCTAAACCTGTATAAAAAGTAGCTGTCATAGCCCCATAAGGTACCAGTTTTGGATCGACCGCTGCAAGACCAGCTGCTACTCCACTATTAGTACCCATTAAACCTCCAAATATCATTGCTGATTTAGGGTTATTCAATCCTACGTAAGGCGCCATTAAGGGGGTTGCTACCATCACTAATATGGATTTAACCAGGCCAGCCGCTATGCTTAATGCCATGATCTCAGAAGAGGCACCCAAAGCCGTTCCGGTAACAGGGCCTACTAGGAACGTAACTGTTCCAGCTCCTATGGTTGTAATATCAACCGGGTCTTGATAGCCAAAAAGAGAGGCTATAATTGCTCCTACTGCAAAGGATAAGATGACTCCAATAAAAAGAGATAAAACTCCTACTTTTCCAGCTCTTCTTAATTCAGAAGTGTCAACTCCATAAGCAGTAGCAACGATAGCAAAATCTCTAAACATTGCTCCGCCTAGAACGGCTAGTCCAGAAAATATTTCAATATCAGCTAAACCCTTCTCACCCCCTGTTAGATAGCCTCCAAAATAAGCAAGAATCAAACTTATGATGATGGCGATGGCTGAACCATGAAATTTACCCTTGGTTAATTTTTCAGAAAGAAAATAAGAGAACCAAATAATTATTCCGACGACAAGAAAGGCAGTAATGATTCCATTTTTTATAAGGATTGAGTCCAAGATTTCTAAAGGATTCATTTTTTCCCTACCTTGGTTAAGACGGGAATCAATAAAAATGAAATAAAGACAGCTAAGAAACCTGAAACTAGTGCCACTCCTCCTGCATCCAAGGCTGAAAACACATTCTGTTTAGCGGCCATAGCCACAACAATAGGAATGTAAATAGCACTCCAAAAAGTTATTCCTTTCTCAGTTATAGGAGGTAGTAAGATTTTTTTCTTTAAATAAGCAGAAAGTCCTATCAGAAGAAGCATAGCTATACCAACCCCTCCCAGATTAGCTTCTATGCCGATCAATCTCCCCAAAAGCTCTCCTAAAAAAAGACCGGTAATAAAGCAAAGAGCTAATAAAGCAACTCCATAGATCACCATATCTAATTAATTCCTCTCAAATTGAAGTAAAAAATCTGCAATCATTTCACTACCGTTAATGGTTGAACTAGCGCCTAACCTACAAGGCCTGCCGGGCCAACAATGCCCTCCTCTATTAATAGTGCAAAACTTAATTTCTGCGCCTTCTGCGCATGACTGATAACTTTCACAAGAAACATTGTCTTCTTTAAAAGTTACTATAGGTTTCCCTTTGCATCCATTTTTCTCAGCCCACAAGGAAAACATCTGCATGGCACCCATAGTTGAAAAGCCACCTGCTTCTTTATAAGAAGAAACAAGATCCCAAGTACCATGAAAAGCTATAGAAGGTACAGCTTTGGTGGGTTTGCATTTCTCAGGAGGCAAAGAAAGCACTCCTGCAACTGGCGCAATCGCAGCGAAAGTATCAGCCGCTTCACAGCCTATCCGATAAGACATTCTTCCACCGTTTGACATACCTGTTGAATAAACTTTTTTCTTGTTTAAACAATATTTAGTTGAAACGTCTTTTACGATTGCTTTAGCAAAATCCACATCGTCACGAGGAGCCTTAGAAAAATCTCTCTTATTAGTCGGCGATTCCATGGTGAGGCCGGCATTGAACACCGGCCTACCCTCTAACTCAAGACCCTGAGGATTTACATGAATAAATCCTTTTTTTTCTGCGACCGAGTCCATATCAGAATAAACAGCTTGTTGTTCTGCATTACTTCCTGTGCCGTGAAAATTAATAATTAAAGGAATCTGTATATCAGATTTATAATTTTTAGGAACATACAAACGATAGGACCTGTTCTTGCCTTCATGTTCTATAGAGACAGTTGTCTTTCCTAAGACAGGATTTAAAGCATCGCATCCAGATAAATTTTCTTCATGATTACCTGCTTCAAGGCCTAAAATTATAAAACCTGCAAAAACTAAAAAGGCTCGCTTCATCATTTTCATAGTTGAAGTCCTAATTTTCTAACTCGAACACAAGGAGAACATTGCCGGGGAGCTGGCCATGGGTCCCATAACCACTCACGACAATTAACTGATCTTGAGTTATAACTGGTCCGGCTATATCCATGGAACCTCCGAAAGCTAAAGACCCATCTACTGTTTTTTTGAAGATTCGAAGAGTATCGAATTCCCATAAATACTTTCCTGTCTCCTTTCCTATACCATAAAGCCTTCCATCTAAAGCTCCGGCAAAAACAACATCGGATCCGACTGATGGAGGTGCAGAGAAGCCCTTAAAACATCTACCAGTTTCAACCACTTCATTTCGCTTCTTGCAATCATCATCGAGAGGAAAAGTCCAAATTATTTCACCTGTGTCAATGTTCAAGGCATAAACTCCGGGTTTCGGATCCCAATCATACTTCCTAGCACTTTCTCGATCTGAATTAGTAACATAAAGCCTTTCATCATCAGTTGCCATACCAGTATGAATACCTCCGAGCACTCCACCCATTCCTATTCTGTTATTCCAAATAATTTCTCCGTTACCGGGTTTTATCCCAAAGGCTCTACCAGATTTCTGACCGGCCAGATATATTTCCTCATTATTACTGGTAAATGATTTAATAACAGAAGCACCGAAATCAAAATCAGGTCCGTTTTCAACTGGACATCCCCATTGTCTTGCCATAGGAACTTCACAAGCTACATTGTGCGCGTCCCCTGCTAAGGTTTGGGTAGACCACACCCGTTCGCCTGTAGTTAAGTCGAGAGCTATGATGGCATCACTAAATTCAGATGCCGGTGACTGGGTATTTTGTCCTGTTCCAAAAAAAACCAGATTACTTGTTACGTCTATTCCTGGAGTATTCCAAACAGCGGAACCAGCCGGAGCATATTTTTTTGTTCTTGTAAATCTTACCTTACCCACATATTCAGCAGGCTTTTCAACTCTGTGATACCAAATTAATTCACCGGTCTCTATGTCAACTTTGGCGATACCTCCGCTGGTAGTACAACATTCATAAGCAGGGTTCAGTGGAGCAACAGTTTCCACTGTCGAAATGGGGATAATAAGATGAGGGTTAACTATAGAAATTGAACCAGAAGAAATATTCCAATCAGATTCTCTTGGTAATTGTGTTTTCCATACTAGTTCACCTTTAAGTATGTCTAACTTGTAGGTAATTAACTCTTGATCAACCGCAAATACATAGGAACCAGATTCTTTGGCATAAGCTGGAGATACCCTAAATTCAGAAGGACTTTTAAAAGCCCAGAAAGCACAACCTGTGTCAGAATCCAAAGCGTATAAAGTATCTTTTGAGGCTGTCAATATTACATTCCCAATAGCTATAGGCTGAGATCTAGCATTAAACCCCTTCAAGCGAAATGACCATTTCAACTTAAGATTTTTTATATTAGAAGAATTGATATTTGTATCTTTTTGATATCTCTTGTTAAGTGGACCATTACCCTTACTTGTCCAATTTAGACCCAGTCTTAAATCAGAATCAACGAGCTGTCTTGAGCATTTAACAAGCGAAGACTCCGCTGTTGAACTGATATAAGTAGCTATTTGATTTATTTCATCTTTAGAGAGATGCTTTGCTTGCTCTTTCATTTTTCCCTCTGTCATAACAGCAACAAGTTCACGCTGTGTTGCCATTGCCATAGTTTCTATGGAAGCTATATTGAGAGACTTGTCTTCATGGCAAGCCGAACAGTTATTTTCAGTAAGTTTTCTACCTGGTTGCTCCTCTTCCAAAATCCAGGCTTCAGCTATAGCAATTGGAGAAAAAAAGATCAGACTAATTAAAAGGAAACAAAAATTGTTTTTCATTATTGGTGTTTACTGACAGAAGAATAATTTAGTTTACTTTAAGAATAACTTTTCCAAAAGTTTGATTACTTTCCATTAACTTATGGGCTTTATCTACTTCTTCTATAGGGATTACTGTATCAATTATGGGTTTTATTTCTCCGGATTCTAATGAAGGCCATACATTCTCCTTAAGGTTATTCATAATCTCAGTTTTCTTAGCAATGGGCTGGGCTCTTAGAGTTGATCCAATAATTCTTAAACGCTTCATCATTAAAAGCCCTAAATTGATATTAGCTTTAGCGCCTCCCATTAAGCCTATCATTACCAACCTTCCCTCTAAGGTTAAGCTCTTCATATTGTCTTCTAAGTAATTCGCTCCTACTGGATCCAAGATTACCTGAACGCCGTTATTCTCAGTCCACTTGGCTATTGCGTCAGCAAAGTTCTCTTCATTTCTAATGGCCCCGCCTTCAGCACCGAGTTCCATACACCTAGAAATCTTTTCTTTCGTACCTGCTGTTACAAAACAAGGGTTGCCCTTTGTCTTACAGATTTGTATAGCAGCCGTTCCAACACCACTGGCTCCAGCATGTATTAGCACTTTCTCCCCTACTGAGAGGTTAGCTTCCATATAAAGGTTAAAATAAGCTGTGGCAAACACTTCGGGTAATGCCGCTGCTTGCTCAAAACTAAAACCTTTAGGTATTTTTAAAACCTGGCCTGATGGAACAGAAACTTTTTCTGCGTAGCCCCCTCCGGCTAAAAGAGCACATACTTCATCTCCTTTTTTAAAATTTTTAACTTGCCCATCCACTTCTTCAACTATTCCTGAGCATTCAAGTCCAAGAATGGTGCTTGCTCCAGGTGGTACTGGGTAATTTCCACTTCTTTGCAGTAAATCAGCTCTGTTTATTGCTGAGGCTTTGATACGAATTAGTACTTCGTCTTTTTTTAAATCAGGATCCGCATTTTCTTTCCAAAGTAAATCGTTCCCTTCTTGTGATATTGCTTTCACAAAATTATTGTACCCAGATATTGCTATATTGCTTTGTTAACAGCCTAGTTAGTCTCCGTCGAAAACCCCCCAATTAACGTCTAAAGCCGCTGAGAGGTTAGTGATTTCATAAGTTTTACCATTTACCTCAACGGGCAAATAAATCACTCTTTTCGTAAGTACTGTAGTCCATCGATACGCATCTCTGCGATTCATAACCCCTTCTAAGGTAGTTATTTCAATATCTCTTATCCTGCCTTTTT
>LUQU01000087.1:0-4065 GCA_001628005.1 SAR86 cluster bacterium REDSEA-S09_B4 | reverse complement strand
AGATTTACGTTCCCCAAAAAACTAACTTGTGGATGAAATACTTAATGACGTAATATCTACTTCCAATAATATTTTTGAGGATAAAAATGAAATTAACAAAAACAATAACTTTAGGGAGTCTGATATTTTTAAGTACTTCTCTTTTATCAATGCATCATGAAAATACTCCAGAATCAGTAGCTGAGGCCTGGATTCAGGCTATGCAAACAGGGAAACAAGAAGCCTTAGACTTTGTATCTAAAAATATGGCAGAAGATGGAATAAATGCGCCAGGAAGATATGTTGGTTTTGGCTTTACCTATAACCCTGATGCTGAACCCGGAACAATGGTGGTTACAGGTATTCAGCCTGACAGTCCAGCTTCAAAAGTTCTAAAAATAGGAGATTCCTTCCTTTCAGTTAATAACGTAAGGGTAAATGAGCGAAATATGGGCAAACTTAATTTCAGGGGTAAACCTGGAGAAGAAGTAAAAGCAGTTATAGAAAGAGATGGTAAAAGAAAAAATATCTCTGTCGCAAGAGGAGTTATCTCCACTAGATATACAAAAGAACAGGTTTTAAGAAATATAAATTCTGCAGTTGCAGAGAATTGGAAACCTGATGAAGCCAATATAATTGAAGTTACTAGTAAAGATAATATTGTTTATGTCTTACACTGGGCTAAAGATACAGACCAAGTATCTGGCCTTCCCTATGAAGCCTATACAATTACAAGATTTGTTTTTAATGAAGAAGGCTTAGTCGAAAGAATAGGAAATTTATCTGAAGATAGATTTGTTCTGGAGCAACAAGGCTACACTATCTCCAGATAATTTATGTCCTTCTTCAAGAAAGATAAGAAGAATATATTAGGCTATTTAAGCTTGTTCTGCTTAGTCGTCTTGTACGGTTGTACTTCAGGTGACGATATTGTTGATTACAGTAATTTAACTGCTGAGAAATCAGAGTCTAGTAAAACTGCTGGGTATAGTGAGGATAGAAATGTTTATTTTGGAGATCTTCATGTTCATACTAAACATTCTTTAGATGCTTACCTTTTTGGCACAACAGCTTCTCCTGATGACGCCTATAAATATGCTAAAGGAGGTCCAATTGAACATCCCTTAGGTTTTGAAATGCAACTAAGAGAGCCCTTAGACTTTTATGCGGTTACAGACCATGGTTTTCTTATGGGTAATCTCGAATGGTGGGCAGACCCTAACAACATCACGCCAGGGACTGAGCCTTTCAAAAATCTTAATGCTCCTGAAAATAGAACGGTTGAAACTATTGCCACAAGGGGAGCTTTATTTGCTTCTTTTCTCAGCACACCTAACGATTTTTATCTTATGGGAATCTTGAGATATTTATGGACAGGCGATCAATCAAGAGCGCTAAGACCTTTTAATGCAGATAAACACAGATCTGCATGGAAAGATGTCATAAGAAGTGCGCAAGAGCACAATGATCCTGGGAACTTTACGACCTTCGTGGCTTACGAATACACCACTTCCATGAATCGTTCAGGTGAGAATGTAACTACTTTTAACCCTCGAGGGACTGGGCCTTATGAAGGGGGAAATTTACATAGAAATGTTATTTTTAATGGAAACCGCTTTACCCTTGAACCCTTCTCAACATTAAAATCTATGAACCCCGAAGACTTATGGACTTGGATGGATGGGTTAAGAGAGAAAGGCGTTGATACCATAGCTATCCCTCATAATTCCAATGGTTCAAACGGGCAAATGTTTGAATTGGAAGACTGGGCAGGATATCCGGTCGGTAAAGCATACGCTGAATTCAGAATGAGAAATGAGCCGCTTGTGGAAATGACTCAAGTTAAAGGAACTTCTGAAACTCATCCACTTCTATCGCCTAATGATGAATGGGCGGATTTTGAAATTATGGACTTTCGGGTAGGTAATCCTGGATGGAGTAGACCTGATGGCAGTTATGTCAGGCAGGCCTATCTCGATGGCCTGAGTTTGCAAGAAGAACAAAGAGGCAATCCGTATAAATTTGGAATGGTCGGTGCCAGCGACACTCACACAGGAGCTATTTCAGACGATGAATCTAACTTTCATTCCAAAGTGGGCATTCTGGATGGAACACCTCAAAGCAGAGGTTCTGTTCCACTAACAGACGATGAAGTACAACAAGTTATAGACATCAGTAATATATCAGGTGGGGGCTTAATAGGTTTAAAGAAAATTGGAGATGCTTATTACAGCAACCCAGCGTTTCGTCAATGGAGTGCCTCTGGATTGGCCGTAGTGTGGGCGGAAGAAAATACCAGAGATTCAATTTTTAATGCTTTTCGCCGTAAGGAAACTTATGCAACCTCAGGAACCAGAATAAAGTTAAGGTTCTTTGCTGGTAAAGATTTGGATAACTCATCTCTTTCAGATGAAAATCTTATTAAAAAGGTTTATTCAAAGGGCGTGCCTATGGGAGGAGACTTAATCGGACTTGAAGAATCACCTGAATTCCTAGTTTGGGCAGTAAGAGATTCGAGGGGTGCTCCATTACAAAGAGTACAAATCATTAAAGGTTTCGTTGAAAATGCTATAGGTGATCCTGTGGGTAGACCTAATGAACGAGTGTATGACGTAGCCTGTTCTGACGGACTTGAAGTTGATCCAGTAACTCACAGATGTCCTAGTAATGGTGCAAGTGTTAACCTTGAAGACTGTTCCATTAGTTCTAATGTCGGCGCTTCCGAATTAAAAACCTATTGGAAAGATCCTGATTTTGATCCAACACAAAAAGCGTTTTATTACGTAAGAGTGTTAGAGAACCCAACGTGTCGTTGGTCCACTTGGGATGCCGTTAAAAGAGGAGTCGAACCAAGACCTGATTTACACAAGACGCTTCAGGAAAGAGCTTGGTCTTCACCAATTTGGTATACACCTGAAACCTAGCTTTGTGCTCTTCTAATCATACGGTCAGCCACCAAAGCAATTAGAAATAGTAAGGCCAAAATAAAAAGCCTTGGTGTAGCTAAACTTAATATAGCGTTTGTCGGGATAACTTCAGCATACTCAATGCCGACATAGCGGTGCTTAGCTGCAATTAAGTACTCATCTGAAGTGATCATATTGATAAAATCTTGTCTTGAACGGTATCGCACAAGGATTATTTCGTGCCAACCCCTCTCCTTTAAATCCCCACCTACTAGGTAATCAGATATTTCACCTACATAGATAGGGTGACCTGCACGCTTTAAAATCATTGGCATAACGGCTTGGCCATATTGCTGATATGCAACCGGTACACCTTTCTGAACTTCATTTTCAGAATACTCATAACGGTTAAGGTTGAGCATAAAAAATTCTTCGCCGTCATCGTCTTTTAATAATTGTCTGAGATTCTTAAGTTCTTCTGGGTTCGAGTCTTGAGCCTCTGCTTCACCTACAAGCTTGTCAATCTCTTCGGCAGTTAATGGGTCCATACCCCAGCCGTCATACCAGGATAAAAAAGCTAGGTAGAGGCCTAGAAAAACAACTGCATTAACAAGTCTTGTCTTCATTCTCTTTCTGTCCTCACAGGTTAAGGGTGGAGCGAGTGATGGGGTTCAAACCCACGACCTGTTCCTTGGCAAGGAACCGCTCTATCAACTGAGCTACACTCGCTTAACTATTAGTGGTCGCTATTATAGTCAATTTATTTATCAGTTTTAGTTAAAAGTAATACAATTATAAATATGTTAAGGGAAGAGCAAATTAGGTTACTTAAAGGACTTATTCATTATCAAGAGTCTGGTACCAATGTTGATGCAGGAGGAATAATTAAAAACCCTTCAAGTACTTATACCTGTGAAGAAAGATTTGAAAAAGAATGGAATACCTTCTTCAAGGATTATCCACAGATCGTTGGGATGACAGGAGACTTACCTGAACCAGGCACTTTTTTTACCAGAGAAGACTTCGGTATACCTTTATTGGCTACTAGAGATGAAAAAGGAAAGTTTAAAGCTTTTGCAAATGTCTGCGCACACAGAGGAGTGATTGTAGAAAATGAAGCTAAAGGAAAAAAAGTAAAATTTTCCTGCCCTTTTCATGGCTGGACTTACAATAATTCTGG
>LUQU01000086.1 GCA_001628005.1 SAR86 cluster bacterium REDSEA-S09_B4 | reverse complement strand
ATAGAATACTAAGAAGTATTGTTAAGTAAAGAATCCATATTTCAATTTTTTTAAACATTGCAGTTGTAATTTCTTAATGCCCTTATGTTATATCAACGGTGGAACTTATGAATAAAATAATCTCTCACTACTATTTATAACGAATTATATTCAGAGGAATTAATAAAAATGAAAAGATATTCAGATAATCCATTAAGGGTCAGATTGCATCATGTTCAAGAAAATAAATTGAATGAAATGATGACAAATACATCTTATTGCATGAGTAAAGGGATTTATTCAAAGTCAGAGGTCGTAAGAAACCACTAAGATGTCGTCTTCAAAAGGGAAATCCACCAAGATTTCATTGGTTTCGTGAAGGTCAATGATGTCTTGCTTTGCTTGACCTTCCTCTATCTGAATCTTGTCTACTGCCTCAGGAAGAGTAATAGTTTCATACTCACCTTCCAGTTGAATTCCGTAATCACTGATAGCCTCTTCCTGGTTAAATCCACCGGGAGTTGGCTTAAGGATTATAGGGGTGACATCAATGTCTGATGACCCGGGAGCTAGAATTTCAATAGACACACTATTAGTCGAAGCTGCGTCGTTATCTTCAATACTGATCTTGGTACTGGTTTTGCCCAAAGTTGCATTGACGGCATTACTAAAGTTGACGCTAAAAGACTCAAGTGCTTCATTGTTAGAGTCATCAGTAATAGGAACGGAGAAGTTACCTGAAGTTTCACCCGCTGCGATAGTTAAAGTGCCAGAGGTTGTGGTGTAGTCTTCCCCTGCCAAGGCAGTCCCATCGGTTGTTTGGTAATCCACTGTCACTTCAGAACTGGAAGCTCTGCTCAGGGTTACAACTACAGTAGCTGATCCGTCTCCCTCATTAGTCACCACATCTTCAATGTAAGCGGCGATCCCTGGAGAATTAGTCACTGCGAAACTTCCTTGAATTTTAGTGAAAGGCGTGTCATTGGAATCCACAAAATTCAGTCCTGTAAAAGAAACATCAAAGAAATAATTTCCTTCTGTTATGAATCCTGTTAAGTCAGCCCCTGTGGCTGCGCCTTGTCCAGAAAAGAAGGAGGTAATACGAAGATCCAGAGTACTTGTGTTGCCCACACCGTCTTTTGTCACAGTTAAAGTATCGGGATCAACGTTAGTTAAGGTTCTTTGGGTTAATGCACCGTCCGCCGTGAAATAATCCACGGTGAGTGTTTGTTCAGGGAAAGTTACAGTCACTTCTGAACCATCTGAAGACCAGTTTAAAGATAGAGTGGTCTGTAAAAGTCTTTCACCGGATTCCTGATTAGCATCTTCTCCATCGAAAAGTTTCATGGTGATCGAAGCTGTTCCGGCTTTTCCGGCTCCTGGAACAGCACTTAACTTAAAGCTTAAAACTGGGGATTTACCCAAACTTGAATCGGAAGAGACAATGTTCGATAGATTGGTTAGATCCATCGTGCCGCCAATTAAATTAGCTGTTAAAGTCGTATCAGTTGTTACTGCAGGATAAAGTTGATGCACATTGGTGTCATTCGCTTCCGACCCTAGATAATCGGTTAAGGTAATACTGGCGGTAGATAATTTAAAGTTATCTTCACCGGAACTTTCGTTCACGTCATTGACTGTAATAACGTAACCAATGGAACTGACAGCACCCTGTGGATCAGTAGCACTGACCTCCACCCCATACACATTATCTTTATCTGAATCATCTGGATTTTCAAAATCAGGAGCATTAATAAAAGAAAGTTCACCCGAAGTACTACCAATTGTGAATAAATCTTTATCCAATCCTCCGGTGATGGAATAGGTAATGGCTTCGCCATCAGCATCCGTTGCTTGAACTGTGGTTACGGCTGTCGAGTTCTCATAAGGTGCAAATTCCGTTACAACAATACCAAAGTCCGGTGCATCATTAACCGCATCCACAGAAATGGTAACGGTTCTTGAATCGGTGGCTGTTCCGTCAGAAACGGAGTAAGTAAAACTACCGAAACTGGTGGTGTTGTCGTTGGCATTCGCATCCGGAGTAAAGGTCAGCGCTTGTAATTCTGTTACCGTCAGGGCATTCCCATCCGCCAAAACCGTGCCGTCCGCTTTTTTTAGAGAGCCGGAAGTGGGAATACCTGACACTGTAATGGTTAAGGAGTCGCCATCACTGTCAGTGGGTGCTGAAAGATCTAGAGGAACATTAACCGCATCTTCTGCGAGAGTTACAGTAAGGTCAGCCCCAGCCATGGGAGCGTTATTGCTTGGAGTTGGCGCAACTGGACTGGAAGAAGATCCTCCCCCACCGCCTCCACAAGCAGCAACGATAAAAGCAACTAGGTTAGGAAAGGTAAATTTTGAGAAGTCCTTGGTTTTTCGAAACCTAAAAACATTGGTAATTTTCGGATCTTTTTCCACCTAATGATTAAGAATCTAAAAGTTTAATTTTTTTAATTAAATTGGAAGTTGACACCCCTTTGACCAGTTTAATGGTTTTTACCTGCCCGCCTTTGGCTAGTACTTCTTTGGAACCTGCAATATCTTTCACTTTATAGTCTTTGCCCTTTACTAAAACATCGGGTTCCAGCTCCTTGATTAACTTCAAAGGGGTATCCTCAGTAAATGAAGTCACCCAATCTACTGAATCGAGAGCGGCTATCTGTTTGGCTCGCTCTTTCAGTTTATTGATGGGCCGCTTGGCTCCTTTTAATTTTTTTACAGAACTGTCTGAATTTAAAGCGACGATTAGTCGATCGCCTAATTCTTTAGCTTCCTCAAGGTAAGTGATGTGGCCGACATGCAATAAATCAAAACAGCCATTGGTGAATACAATCTTTTTTGAATCTTTCTTAGCTTCCTTGACTAAGTCCTTGATCTCAGATTTTGATAACACCGAATCGCCTGAATTTAGACTAATGCTTAATTCCGCCAGCGAGGGGGAAGCCGTTCCGGATTTGCCTACCACGATTCCCGCTGCTGCATTGGCTAACTTCACAGATTCTTCCAGGGTCATACCACTAGACAAAGCCGAGGCCAAACTGGCGATTACAGTATCTCCTGCTCCTGAGACATCAAACACATCTCTGGCTTCGGTGGGGAAATCGCTTCGATTTACTTTGCCTTTGTCTTTTTGAAATAAAGTCATGCCTTCCTGTCCTCTGGTAATGAGAAGCGCCTCAAGACTCAATTTCTTAATCATATTCTTGGCTTTGGCATTTAACTCTTGTTCGCTTGCAACCCCTCCTACCTCAGTGGAAAATTCCAAGAAGTTGGGTGTAATGATGTAAGCGCCTTTGTACTTACTAAAGTTATTGCCTTTGGGATCAATAAAAACCGGGATGTTTCTTCTTTTAGACTCTTTAATTATGAAAGGCATATCCTGCAGAGTCCCTTTTCCGTAATCTGAGACAATAACCGCTCCAAAACCCTTAAGTTTTTTCTTAAAAGTACTTTTTGTTGAAGACCAGTCCTTTTTATCGAACGATTCCTCCATATCAAGCCGTAGAAGTTGTTGTTGCCCGGCTGAAAGGCGGAGTTTATGTACCGTGGTTTTATCAGAATAAGTCAGTGATGTTTTGATGGCTTTGGCTTTAAGCTGTTCTCTAAGTTCCTTGCCGGCTTCATCTCTACCGGCAACGCCTATTAATTCTACTTTTGAACCCAAGGATTTAACGTTGGCAGCCACGTTAGCAGCTCCTCCCAATCGCAATTCCCTTTCTTCGGGTCGCAAAACGGGCACAGGCGCCTCAGGGGAAACTCGACTCACGGTCCCTTTTAAGTATTCATCGAGAATAATGTCTCCGATTATGAGAATTTTCCCTTTTTTTAACTGATGAAGTTCCATAATTAAAATTATTTACTCATGAATTGATGGATACGGTCAATTAGAGTATCGATTTGTTCCATCGGCAATGAATGGGTCGCCTCTGGAAAAACATCTATATACCAGTCTCCATTTAGTTTATTTATCGCTTCCCTAGCTTTGGGAGTGAAGGTTGAAAGAATATCGCCACATAAGATATATCCCGGAATATTTAATTTCCTTAAATAAGGCCAGGAGTCCATATCTGAGGCTCTAAAGGTTCTACTCTCCCACAAAGGAGCACAACTTAGTTCCACCTCCTCTTCACTGATTTGTCTAGTACCCCCTATGACGTAGTCTTCAACCGAGGACTTGTCCCAAGTTGAAAAAACTCCTCTGCCAAAATACGAATCAATTATCTCTTCCTGATTATTAAACTTAGATCGTCTATTTGCTGCCAATTCGACAAGTTCTACCTTGTTCCTTCGACCTAGCTTTCTCATCAGCTTATATTTAAAACATTCTAACGGGCTATACAACACAGGCTCCAACATAATCAGTTTTTTAGCTTTATCCTGTCTTAAGCTAGCTAATTTAGCTGCCACTATCGAACCCATAGAATGGCCAGCGCAATACAAAGGACCTTCTAATTTATCAGTAATCTCAAGCGCGTCTTGAACATAAATTGACCAGTCTTCAAGCTCCTCAGGCTTTGTTTCAGCTGTTGAAAGACCATGCCCCCGTTGGTCAATTGAAATGAAATTGATGGACTCTTGAAACTTTTTGGTCAGTCCGTGAATTAATTGCCAGTAAGTTTGGCCGTTAAAACCCGTAGCATGAAAGAAAATAAAAGTGGGAATTCCGGTCTCTATAGGACGAGCAGAAACATAAGAGAATTCTTCACCAGAATTATTTGTTAAAGTGTTACGAATCATAAATGACAGCGCATACTCTCATATTTTTGATAGCATTTCCTTTAATTGGCTTATGAAATTAGGTATAGACCCAGATCAGATAAAAGGTTTCTTGGAAAAAGAAGAAGCTGA
>LUQU01000085.1 GCA_001628005.1 SAR86 cluster bacterium REDSEA-S09_B4 | reverse complement strand
TTAAGCGAGTCCCCTTTGTCTTAATCTCATAGCTTGCTCCTCAGGTGACAATAAAGCAGTTTCAGTCGCTGTCAACCCTGTTCTTGGAGAAATATTTTGACCCCCCATAGCTGTCTGCTGATTCACTAGTTGAGGATTAACTCCTGGTGTTGCTGGCAACTGTCCACCTGGTAATTGACCAAATATATTAGGACCAGGTGTCATCCAGTCTTCTGGTCTTATGTAGAAATCTTGGTCAAGTCTTATTCTATTCATCTGCTTTAAAATTCTACGCAACGTAGGTAGTGCCTGTTTAAACGGATTAGGTTGTCCGATCTGTCTAGATATTTCATTAAATCTTTGTATGATTCCTGAAGAAGGAAAAAAAGGATTAAATTTACCAGTGAAAACCATTCCTGTCTGTGTTCTTCCTATTCCTCTTTTATCAAATTCTCTGTACAAATTTGAATGACTAACACCCAGTGTTTTTGCAGCGTTAATATCATCGTACATGTTTTTTTGAACATTAAACATAGATTGATTGGCTATGATGAATTGTCTTATGACTTCATCAGGTGTTTTTGGTCCACCTTTGATTACGGATTCAGCACCACCCGTAAATTCTCTTCTAGCATTACGAATGCCGGTTTCAAAATCAGAAATTTTAAAACCCATACTTCTTAATGGATCTAATTTAACTACTCTGAATCCTCCAAAACCGGCAAGCTCATCGGGAATTTCATAAAATTCTCCTCGTTCACTTGGATCCCCTGTTATTGCTTGACCTAGTCTTTCAAATTGTTGAGCAGATAAAGGAACCATGGTTTTAAATAAATGTTTTGCTATGATGTCTACTTTATCTCCAGTTGGAGTTTCATCTGTGTAAAGTCTTCTTCCTTCTCTAGTTCTTCCTCCTCTTATCCATATATCTGCAAAAGCTTCCGTAAAGATAGATTCTGAAATAAATGGTTCTGATAGTTCTCCTAGTGCCTGGCCAATACCTTGTACAAATCCTTGTATTAAAGGCTCTTCGTCTTCAATACCTTGTTGAATATTATTAAGTAAAGTTTGAAAAGGTCTTGTTAAAGTGTCGTAGGCATTACCGTGACTGAAATCAACATAAGAAAGTTCTCCTGTTTCGTCATCTCGAACCGGAAGAATGGTAGAATTTTTAGACCAATCTGGTACGAATCTTTTAATAGCCATTAATTCTTCATCATCAACATTTTGTGTTGCCTGAAATGCTGCTACAGTTGCTGCAGGTATTCCGCCAACCGTTGCTGTCATACCTAAAATTCTTTTCATTCCAATTCCTTTTAATGGATTGGTGCTTGTAATAGGATTAATTTTTCCAGTTTTAGGATCTCTCATTTCTCTTAATGATCTTCTGACAATATTGGTTCCTGTTCTCATAATTTCAGAGGGAAAAGACATGAAGTTACCAACGGGAGAAACACGAAGAGCTCTTACGGTATCTGATACATAAGCATAATTAGGTACCGTATTTCTTACTATGTCTGCGGCTTCTTCTTTTAATTCTCTAGTTGTTCTTTTAACACCTGCTTTAGCATATGCTTTACCTAAACGGTCAAGTTCCACAGCGTAGTTAGTTATTTTCCAAAAATCATCTTCAGCAACATAAGCGTCTTGAAACTTTTGTGTAATTTTTCCGAGCTTGGACATCATTGGTTTTAAAACATTGTCTGTTGAAATTCCTTCACCAAACTTAACATCTTTTAATAATGCTCTAAGGTCTCCAATTCTAACGTTGGAATTAACCACACCTAGTTCTAAAAGTTCACGATATGCTTCCATTGCTTTTTCTGGTCTTAAACCTAATTGAAGTTCCCCAAAGGCACTTGCAAAAGCATTTTTTAAAACTCTAGGATCAGTAAAGAAGACACCGTTTGCTGCTGCAAAGGCACCGGCACTGAAGAAATTTCTAAAGTGAGTTACAGGTGATAAAACTGTTTTTGATATTTGAGATAATCCTTTGGGATATAAAATTGCATTACGATACAACCAAGAAAGTCCTTTTTCAGCAGGTGTCGCCCCCACTCGTTCTCCTCTCATTAAAGCACTTATACTCTGAGAATTTCCAATTCCTTCTGCAACATCTTTTGTAGTAAACATTCCTTTAAGTCTGTTGACAAGAATGCCATCCCTGAATAAGGGAGCCATGTATTTATCCAATGGCACAATTTCATTATTGGGAAGATTTTTCATAGCATCCATACGATTTGAAAAGAAAATTCCTTTTTGACCAACGGGGGTTTGTGCAGTTACTTTTGCTTTCATTGCATCATCTGCGGTAACTAAATCATCAATGAACTGATTTCGTCTTGCAAGATCTGATAGTTTTGACATGCCTTCATAAATGGAATAACGCGCGTCTTTAACTTCACCAAAAAGTTCTCTAAATGCTTTACTACCTGCTCCAATCACTTGCATGTCAGGTTTCTTTTTACTGCCTTTGTTAACAATTTGTGCAAATGATTTTAATGTTTGATCGTCTGTTGCACCCTGTGTTAGATTTGTATATCTAAAAAAAGGTAGTTTATCTTTAACATTAGAATGTCTTGCACTTTCTAAAACTTCATCAACCATTTGGTAACCTTGTTGATCGTTAATAGGATTATTATTTCTTGCTGCATATCGCTTGAAAATATCTTTAACTTTTCTTCTGGCTTCCTCAGTAGGTCTATATTGTGCAAAAGGAAGTACAGATTTGTTTTCAAAAATTCTATAAGTATTGCCAAGATATTGCTTAACTCTATCTCCTATCATGCCTCTTAAATCTTGTAGATCATCTGGTCTAACGCCACCAGGAAGTTCACCAATAATATCGAGAAGTTTAGAAAGTTCTTTTCGAGCGCCTTGAATGCTAAAAATAACTTGATTGCTTTCAGGTCTAGTTAAACCTTTATTCTTCATGGTTTTCATAACTTTAGCATAAATATCTTTATCCAATTCTTTAGTTAAGTCTCCTGTAAACATGAGATCATCTAGATCTTTAAAAAATTGTTCTTTTTGTTCTTTGGTAGATTTATCCATTAAACCTTTAACACCAGGAAACATCTTATCGGTTTGCTTATCTATTCTTTTAACAAGTTCCATGGCACGATTCGTGTCCATCATGGTTCTACCTTTTTCTCTCATCTTAGCTTCAAAAACTTTTTGAGGTTTATAGCCTCTAGCTCTTAAAGCACCAAAAATTTTATCAAAAAACTTATCGAGTTTAGAGCTGCTCACAAATAGATCTCTGCCTCTTGTTGCTGCAGACTTGAGTGCATATCCCGCACCATAGACAAACGGTGTCAGAAATAATGATTCACTGCCAAACTTCATACGGTTCATAAGTTTTCTAGAAGCTTCATCCCTGTTATCTTCTCGTTCATCTCTTTCTAATTCTGTTGGACCATTTTCAAATAGATCACCAAAAGTTCCAATGTCTTCAACATCGGCAACAAAAGTTTCTCCTACGGCTCCTCCAGTAACTCCTGCTACAAAACGTTTAGTTCTTGCAGCTTTGTTTAAACCATCTGCTCTGTTTGCAGCTTTAGGTATGTTTTTATTTTTTAAACTAACAAGTCGGTTTGCTTTTTTTGCTTTAAGCGCTTTGGTTGCCATATTTGATGCAATTTTAAATCCAGCAGCACCAACAGTTCCAATTTGAACCAGGGCTTCTGTCAATTTACCAATAGCTTTTTCTTCTGCTTTCTCTTCAAAGGGATTTATTTCATCAAAAAATTTTTCAACATCGGCAGCCGTCTTGGTATCAAAACCAAGATCAATGAGCTCTGCTCCCAGTGAAATAAAACCTTCTGGAATTTTTATAAGTCCTGATACAATACCGGATAATGCAGCCTCAGTATTACTGGTGCCGCTGTATAGCTCTTGATCTAGAATGGGATTATATGTTTTTTGATTAGAAGGTAGTACTGCCATCTATCCTCCTATCTTTTATAGTACTTATCTCGCCAACCTACGACTTCTTGGGGTATTCTTTTACCTTCTTCGTTTTCGACAACTTCAAACAGTGTGCCTGATACTTCGTCCCAATAAACTTTGCCCGGTTCCATTTTTGTAGGATCAACAACGTCTACTGCAGTCGCTCCTTTACCTTCTGTTGTTGTCGGAACAGAACCACCATACACATTTGGTGGAATATTAGGTCTTATATAAACAACAAAGTCTGCTCTGTTCTCCGCCACGTTTGGAGATACTAAATTTGGATCTTGTTTATTATAAACATTATCCCAACGATCTTGTTTAGATTTACCCGGACTTGTTTCTGTTAATCTTAATGCTTCATTCCATGCTGCAGAATTTCCTTCTGGAGTATTGGGATATAGCTCTGGATTGTTTCTTTGTAAGTCGTTAGCGAGTTGTTGAATTTTAGATATTTTAGCTTTGTCTTCCATCATTTTAAGTTTTTGAGCTTGCTCATGTTCTAAAGCCATCGTTGCTGCTGATAGTCCTAGCTTCTGGTCAAAAGCTGCTCGGTCTGCTTTAGATG
>LUQU01000084.1 GCA_001628005.1 SAR86 cluster bacterium REDSEA-S09_B4 | reverse complement strand
GTAAAAGAGATCTTCACTTAATTTGATTTATTACCAAATAATTCTTTATTAGCTCTGGGAAGAAACATTAGACCTATTACTGCATTGAATAAAATAAAAAAGTTATGTTGTAAGAAACCAAAAGCTGCCATTTCCCCTTCATTCTCAGGGAAAAGAATTATCCAAGAGGTTATAGCGGCAGCTCGCATTGGGGTAGGAACTGTCGCAGCGAAAAATATTACTGGAAGAAGAGGAAGTAGGGTCATTGAAGATACTTGCACACCAAAGAAGCCCAATGCTGTCGAGTAAACAAATACAGCTGCAATTAATAAGGGTGACCTCAGTAAGAAAAAAGCTCCGTAATGTTTGAGCTTAGCTAATCTGAAGGCATGAAAAATTTCTAAATTTCTTATTCTGTTGTTCTGAAATAAAGGTCCTCGAAAGAAAAATACCCAAAGGATAAAAAATAATGCTCCACCAATAGCAATATATTGAACCAACCCAAATACTTCAGGTAAATCTTGACCGCCAATAGAAAAACCTATGGTTGCCCAAACTAATAAATAAAATATTTCACAAAACATTATGAACAGCATTAATGAAGTAACTTCCCATCCAGGTACCTGATCACGTCTGTTTAAGTAAAAGGCCATCGCGCCTTTCCCAATTTGCTCATTAAACATGGAGATGATGTAAGCACTGGCTCGGATAGGCAAAATATCTGTGTATTTAATATCTTTAATAAACCAATTAAGTGCTCTAGTTATGATTAATGTGTCTATGGAAAAATAGAATAGACAGTAACCGGTCATCATTAATAGCCATGGAATCCAGTTTACCGCTGCAAAAACAACTAACATGTATTCGATCAACGTCATGCCTTCTCTTAAGGCAGCTCCATTTAATCGGGTATAGATATAGTAAAAACACGCTATAGCTATCCCAAATAACAAGATCTTTCCGATCCTACTAGACTTTTTAGGATTTACTTCTGGACTTTCAGATGTGCTCAATCTATTTCTCTAATTAGGGAGGTTGAAGTCTTCCCAGACCTATAGGTTTTGGGGTACATTAGAAGATCATGTTTAATTGGTCAACAGTTCTTCCTCAGCCAAATAATAGCTATTCAGGCTCTAAGGTTTCTCTTTATTATCTAGTGCTATTATCTTGTATGTTTACTTTTCGTGGTGTGGTTCATTATTTTGCTCCTGATGGGGGCTCGGGAATTATTGCAGGCTTGCCTTTAGAAACTTACCCCGAAGGAGCTGTCCAAAGCATCATCACCGGTTTTGGTGTTTATGGGAAATACCATTTGATTCAAGCAGTATTGGCTTGGTTGATCGTTTTTAGATGGAGAACTTTGATACCAATTTTTCTTTTGGTAGTAGGGATAGATCAGCTTTTGGGAATTATTCTTATAACTGTTAAGCCTTTACCTGTCATACCACCTGGGCAAATAGGTGTTTATCTGTTATTTCCTATTACTTTGGTAGCCTTTTTATTATCTATCCGACAAGCGAAGTGATCCTCAATCAAGAACAACTTTCTTTTTTTAAAGTCAATGGATACATAATACTTCCAAAGATTCTTGACCCTGACCTTTGTGAGAAAGCACGTGATTTACTTTGGTCATCTTTACCCAAAGAAACGAATATTAAGAGAGAAGACCCTTCGACTCATGTAGGCCCATTTATTGAAAATGATTTGGAAGAAGATGTAACAAATCTTCGGCAAGGATATAAGTGGCAACTTAGATCAATAGGGACTGATCAGTTAATGATTGATCTTGTCTATTCAGAGGCCTTACAACAAATAGCAGAAGAGCTTTTAGGCAAAGATACTTTAGTTAAACCGAAGGTAGGAGGGAAAACCATGGGTCAACATGGAGCAGCTTGGCCAGGAGGCCCTGTTGATCCAGCCTTGGATAATGAGGGGGCTAGGGGTATCTACGCAACTCTCCCGTATGGGGACAAAGAAAAAGAACCTGACTTTTGTCATAGTGATGGGCATCCTTTTAACTTAAGTCTGGTTGGATTAATCGATGATGTACTTCCCAATGGAGGAGCTTTCAAGGTTTGGCCAGGTTCACATAAAAGACTTTATCCAACATTTCAAATGCAATATGACCAACCAAGAATTGCTTATTACGAGCACTTGCCATCTTATAAAGGAATTATTCAGTCAGAGGCCTATGAAGAGGAAATTAAAAAGGTGATGGAAGATACCAAACCTGTTGATTGTTGCGGCTCAGAAGGAGATGTGGTCCTCTGGCATCATCGACTAGCACATATGGCAGGCCACAACTATTCCAACAAAATGAGACTTGCAGTTCTGGGAGACTTTATAAAAAAAGACTTAGATGAAAATAGGGCCAAACCACCCCAAGACAACATGTGGCAAGATTGGTCTGAAGATTTGAATACTGCACCAGAGACATATTCTGATGAAATGGCGAGATCTCAAAAGTTGATAGATTAAATAATTACAGATAAATTAAAGAACATTAATCCTTAAATTAAACATGAAAGTACCAATAGAGTTTACCGAGGAGTATGTAGAAGAAAATTCTCCTCACGACCAACAGATTTATAGAGACTTCCTAAGATCTGGAGAACCTTTCCGTTCTATTTTCGAGAATAACCCCTGGCTAATGCCACCGGATATTAAAAAACCACTTGAATGGGGTACAGGTATGTACTGGGATACCACCGTTGCCAGGAAACATGATTATTGGAAGGAATTTGATTTACCCAAAGCCACCAAAGACATTAAACAAATGAGAAAGGACATCAAGAAATGGGGTTTTTGTTTAATTGAAGATGCTATGTCAAAGGAACAGTGCGATCGTTTTCTCAATCGGCTACTTGATCAAGCCGAAGGTGAGAGATTAGCAGGCGTTGACCAACCAACTCCTTCAGGGCAATACATAAATACTTTAATCAATAAAGGAGAGGTCTTTGCTCAATGTATCGAACAAAATACTGAAGCGGTACAAGCAGGCCCTGTTATTGAACAAATCATGGATGAAACTCTGGGTAAGGGTTGGATATGTCACAGCTTTCTTTCCAACGGATCTGACCCTGGCGGGTATCCACAAGGTTTGCATATCGATCAAGGACCCTTGCTTCCATGGGTTACTGAAGAAGCACCTGCTTTGTTTAATACGATGTACATTCCGCAAGACATTAATGAAAAAAATGGTGGGACTCTAGTTATTCCAGGCAGTCATAGGATACTTATTGAAGCAGGGAGTGGTGGTAAGGTAGGTAAACTTCCTCCAGCCATTAATTTAGAGGCAAAGGCCGGAACCGTAATGCTTTTTGACGGAAGAATGTTGCATGGCACGGGTGTTAATAGAACCGATAAACAAAGGTTTGTAGCTACCATGAGTAATGTAAAAGCATGGACTCGAACCCAAGAAAATTGGGTAATTTCAGTTGCGCCTGATGTTTTAGAAAATGCCAGTCCAAAACTATTACATAGAATCGGATTACAAGCTTTGACGTATGGCGCAACCATCGAAGGCTTTGGTTTAGGGGCTCCTGGCAGAGTAGGAGATCAATGGGGCAGCATTAAGCAATTTAGAACAGCCTACGATAAGGGAGAGTATGAAAGGGTCAGAGAATTGTCAGGCAAATCTTCCAAAAAGGAACTGAAGAAGAAATACACTGTAAGGGAAGCAGTGAAAAGAGCCAGAGAGTCAGCTAAAACAAAATAAAATTTTATGAAGAGGGCATTTTAGGCTTGGTTCCTATAATACCGATTTCTTCAAGTTGATCTATTTCCGTTTGATTCAATTCTAGGATTTCTGTAAGTACTTCTTGATTGTGTTGTCCAAGAGTAGGGGCAGGAGTGTTAATAGGAAGCCTGTTTCCATTAACTCTAAAAGGAGCTGAAGGGTTTGGTTGATTGCCGACTACCGCTCGGTCTAGCCATTGCCAAAAGTTTCTAGAATTAAGATGTGGATCATTAAGCAGGGTAGGCATGGTGTGGGTCGATGCTGCAGGTATTTTAGCTGCCTGCAAAACATACATTAGTCTTTGAGATTCCTTCGAAGAGGTCCATTCGCTGATTGCTTTATCAAGATCTTCAAGCCTTGAGAGTCTATCCTTAAGATCCCCATAGTCTTTTAAAGGTGCACCAACCACTTTCTGAAAACTCAACCACTGATCTTCATTTAAAACTTGAATAACAATCCATTTGTCTTCTCCCTCGCAAGGATACACTCCATTAGGAGCAAAAAATTTAGACTTATTTCCATTTCTTGAAGGTTCTTTACCATTGGCTGTAAATTCAGTAATACCATGCGCAACCAA
Organism: SAR86 cluster bacterium REDSEA-S09_B4; assembly: GCA_001628005.1. GTDB lineage: Bacteria > Pseudomonadota > Gammaproteobacteria > Magnimaribacterales > Magnimaribacteraceae > AEGEAN-183. The sequence continues at coordinate 37,716 of LUQU01000084.1, read as the reverse complement.
TGGAAAGAGTGATTCAACTTGTGACAAGTCTATGAATTGTCCCTTGCCTGTCTTTGCCTGGTGTCTTAATGCGACCAAAAGAGCTGAAACTCCATTTAAACCTGCTACCGCATCCCCATAAGCTATGTGGTGCATCATAGGGGGATCTGATGCTACGCCATTTACATGAGGTAATCCGGATGATTGTTCAACCGTAGAGCCATATGCTCTAAACATTTTCCAAGGTCCAGTTGATCCAAAGGCATGCATGGAAAGTAAAATAATGTCTTCCTTTTCTTTTTTAAAGACGTCGTAACTGAGGTTTAGTTTAGGCAAAACACTTCCAGAGAAATTTTCCATTACTGCATTAGCTGTTCTGACTAATCTAAGAAGCAATTCCCTTCCCTTAGGATTAGATAAATCCAGAGTGATATTTCTATTATTTCGATTGATTGAATTAAAAGCAGGTGATTTTTCTGCACCATCCTCATCAATCCATTCCTGGGTTGCTTCCCAGCTTCGCCACCAGTCAAAGTTTTCACAACTCTCAACTTTGATTACATCTGCACCCAAGTCCGCTAAGTTCCTTGCAGCCAAAGGTCCTGCCCAACCCATGCTTAAGTCAATAATACGTATTCCGTGTAGAGGGCGATTACTTGTCATAGATAAAACTCTCGGTATGTTCTCCTAATTTGGCAACGTTGCCTCCTAAGGAAGGGGGGGTATCCATTAATCTAAAAGGGATACTAGGAACTGTTAACCTAGTTTCATCTGGCAAAATTGCTGAAGTGAAGGCTTCTCGTTCTAAAAACTGGTCTACATTTAGAAGTTCTTCCATAGTTGGAACTCTTGCCAAAGGTATTTTTTGCTCTTGGGCTTTGTAAAAGAGATCTTTGGAAGAAAAAGTTAATAAACTTTCTTGAATAACAGGCTCTATTATCTCTATGGCCTGTAATCTTCCTAAAGAAGTTTGGTATTCAGGAACAAAAGCAAATTGCTCCATGTTTAGTAACTTACAAAAGGCATGCCATTGACTGGGGGTAAGAACCGTTAAGCCTATCCATCCTTCTTTACAAGGAAAAACACCCAAAGGGTAAGTAGGAGCAAACCTATTAACACCCAGCCTTCTTCCTTCCAATCCTGTATTGAAAAATGAAACGGCCCCCACCTCAGTAAGACACAGACAAGTTTCAAAGATACTTGTCTCCAACAAAGTAGGGATTTTATTGTTTCCCAATTCAAAGCCTAAAACTTGCCCTAAACTTCCTGCGAAGGCGGCCATTCCGCCTAATATTTGAGCTTGATAACCGGTTGGGATAATAGGCGGTCCTTCAATTGCACCGAGACCGCGAAGCATTCCGTTTAAAGCAAAACATTGAGCATCTGTGCCGACGAAGTTTTCGTAATCTCCGTCTTTGCCGTACCAACTAATTTCAGACAAAACGCCTTTAGAGTATGCAGATAGTTCTGAGTTCTCTCCATTGCTTAGAACTAAGTCAGCATTAGAAACCAACTCCTTAATAGACCCTTTTTCGAGCTTGTCTCTAACGATGCTAAGCTTATTTGTATTGAGATAAGCATGCATGGCACTATCGTTTTTCCCACTTATAAAGGGAGGAATTTTGCGGGTCTCAAAACCTGATTCTGGTTCAAGGTTTATGACTTCAGCACCGTAATCAGAAAAAATTTTAGAACAATACTCAGTACTAACAGAACCGCTAATATCTACTACACTTAATCCCTCTAATGCCTTAGCCATAATCCCATCTAACCAAATTTATAATCATTTTTCCTTAGTTATCGATATTTGTTAGATGGTTCTCCATTGTACTTGTCAGAAAATGGTATTAACATTATTCCTTAACATTATTCCAAAGTCAGTTTTTAAAGGGGGTTTTTTTATGTTTACTCGAATGGACAAAGGTACTAAAGAGGATTGGGAGCATATTGGTGCTGAACACCTTCCGCATATAGTGGATATGCCAAATAGAGTCATCGGAATGCTTGAACAACTAGAGGGTTTTACAGGGGGATTTGCTGTAAACCAACTTCACCATTGCTTACAAACAGCCACGATGGCAAGAAATGCTAATGCCAGTGATGAAATGGTTTTAATCAGCTTAATACATGATATCGGCAAGGTGATTAGTGTTATTGGACACGGTGAAATCTGTGCAGAAATTATTAAGCCATATGTCAGCGAAGACGCTTACCATATTATTAGGACACACCAAGATTTTCAGGGTGAGCATTATTATCACTACATGGATAAGCCAACGGATCTACGAAAACAATACGAGGATGAGCCTTGGTATGCCAAAGCCACTGAATTCACTGATGACTGGGACCAACAGGCTTTTGATCCTGAATTTGAGGTAGATAGCTTAGAAAGTTTTAAACCTCTGATTGAACAATTTTTTGGAGCACCCCAACAAGCCTAGCTTGTGCGTCAACTGTCTGAAAAAGAAATATTAAATCACGCTTCTGAAATAGCTGAACAAGGCTATTCAATCATGGAAGGAGTGATAGACGACGAATTTAGAATTCAGGTTCTTAACGAATTAGAAAGACTGGAGTCTGTTAGACCCGGAGGAGATATTCCCCCTGGACCATTTACAGGCTTTGTAACTAGACGTTGGTTCGATTTATTAAATGACGCTGATATATGGCAGCAAGTTGCCATACATTCAGGTGTGATGTCAGTTCTCCCCCATGTATTAGGAGATGATTTTCTTTTATCGACTATGGGAAGTGCAGTAATTGGACCCGGAGAAGAATCTCAAATGCTTCATGTAGATGATGGGGTATATCAATTCCCTAGGCCGCATCCCAATTTGGTTTGCAATACTATGTGGGCACTGTCTGATTTTACTCATGAAAACGGAGCCACCTTAGTGGTTCCTGAAAGTAACAATTGGGATCACGATCCAGTCCTGGGAGAAGACTACAAAACAATTTCCTTAGAAATGCCAGCAGGAAGTATTGCTTTTGTGGTGGGCACTTGTTACCACGGTGCAGGAGCAAATACTACGGATAAAATTAGATGGGCCTTAACTATCAATTATTGCAATGGTTCAATGCGACAACAGGAAAACCTTATGTTGGGCATTAATCCCGAAAGAATGATGACTTTTCCTGAAGAACTTCAAAACATCTTAGGGTTTAAGTTGTGTAAGGGCGCAGGTCACATTTTTGCCTCTGATCCAAGACAAGAATTAATAAATAGATATGGAGAAGGCAGTGTTGAAGATGAGTACCTTAAACAGAGGAATAAGCTTCACTCTAAACGAATTAAAAAAGAAGTAGACTACTCGCCTGAGTAATTAATATTTTTTTTTCAGTGTTATTTTTATAATAAAAGAGTATCTTAAATATTAATAATGAAGATTTACTAAATGTAATTTGAACATCGAAACCAAAATTTCATTATCTCGAGCTGAAACCTTTCAGGATCAGGATGCGGTCCATGAAATATTTTCAGAACTTCGAAAGGAAGATCCAGTTGCTTGGTGTCCAGAAACAGAAGATGGTTCTGGGTTTTGGTCAATTACCAAGTACGATGACATTCAGTTTGTATCAAAAAACCCACAATTATTCAGTTCAGATAGAGTACATGGAGGAATTACTTTTCCATCACAAGAGACTCGTCGTCTGCGTAATATTTCTAGATCTAAAGGAGTACAAAGTAAGTTTAAAGATTTAAATATACTAGAGGCAGGTGACAGTATGATCCAGATGGATCCTCCTATTCATACTAAGCATAGACACATGGTAGCACCTGGATTCTCTCCAAAAAAACTATCAAATCTAACTCCTCATATTCGCGAACGTTGTGTTGACATTCTCAACCAGCTGGAGGGTAGAGGAGAATGTGAATTTATATCTTCAGTAGCAGCGGAATTACCCATTCAGATGCTTGCAGAACTTTTTGGTGTTGACCAGGAAGATAGAACCAAGTTACTTGAGTGGTCCAATGTCATAATAGGAGGCGATGATCCAGATATGCGATTAGACACTGATCATGTTGTTACAGCACTCACTGAGTTATATCAGTACGCTCTAGATTTGCATCAAAAACGTCGTGAAGAGCCTGGAGATGATCTTATTTCTATGCTCGCCAATACTGAAGTTGAAGGTAAATTAACTAGTATTAATGATTACATATCTGCCTTCATTCTTTTAATAGTTGCTGGTAATGAAACAACTCGTAATTCTATTAGTGGTGGTGTTCTTGCATTAAGCCAACATCCAGAAGAAAGACAAAAATTACTTAAAGATCCATCTATCATAAGTAACGCTGTGGATGAAATTATTCGTTGGGTACATCCGGTAATCTACATGGCTCGCACAGCTCTTGAAGATGTTGAACTTCGAGATAAAAATATCAAAAAAGGAGACAGGCTGGTTCTTTGGTACATGTCCGGTAATCGTGATGAAGACAAATGGGAAGATCCATTTTCTTTTAAAGTCACTAGAGATGGTCCACGTCATTTAAGTTTTGGTTATGGCCAACATTTATGTATTGGGTGGCGACTTGCAGAGATTCAACTTACAGTCTGCATAGAAGAAATGCTTAAACGATTCCCTGATTTTGAAGTAAAAGGAGAGGTCAAAAGGATGAGATCAAATTTTCTGAACAGCATAAAGCACATGAATGTACATTATTCTGGTTAATATTCTTCTGATATAACGCTTATTTACTGAGTGATAGAATAGCCAAGATGAGCAAGGAACCTTACATACTTATTACTGCAGACACCCATGCCGGTGGCAGTCACGCTCAATATAGGGATTATCTAGATCCTAAATATCGAGATCAATTCGATGAATGGAGAGGAGGCTATAAGAATCCATCCCAAGAACATTACGCGGAAAAGAAAATGCGTAATTGGGATTTGGATATCCGTACCAAGGACCAAAATAGTCAAGGAGTAGTAGGTGAGGTTGTCTTTCCCAACACGGTGCCTCCTTTTTTTAAGAAAAGCATAGTTACGGCTCAACCCCCATCGCCCGAAGAATACAAACTCTGTTTAGAGGGTATTAGAGCTCATAATCGTTGGCTCAAAGATTTTTGTGCAGAAGACCCTGAGCGGCGGGCTGGAGTTGGTTTGATTTTACCCAACGATATGGATGAGGCAGTAAAGGATATTGAGTTTATAGCAAAAGCAAACTTACGCGGCGGTGTGTTATTACCTCTCATTCCTCCAGATTGTGAGTGGCTTACTCCATTATACGACCCTTCTTGGGATAAACTTTTTGCGGCCATTCAAGACCATGATCTTGTGATAAACCAACATTCAGGTCAAGGTTCTCCTAGGTACGGCAATAGTCTGGTTGGAGAAGCTTTATGGATTTCAGAAGTAACTTTCTATTGTCAGGCAGGTTTCCGTCATCTTTTGATGAGTGGTGTATTCGAGCGCTTTAGTAAGTTGAAGTACATACTTACCGAGTCGGGCTGCTCTTGGGTAGCTCCGATGTTAGCTCAACTGGATGGTATCCATTTAGGTATAGAGTTTGGAGCAATAGGAGAAATGCATTATGAAGGTGAATGGGTTTTAAAAGAATTACCCAGTGTATATGCTCAACGTAATTGTTGGTATGGAGCTAGCTTTCCCAGTAAAGCAGAACTAGATGGTATCGATAAAATTGGTGTAGAGCGAGTCCTTTGGGGGAATGACTACCCCCATTATGAGGGGACTTTTCCATACAATCTAGAATCGCTTCGTCTAACGTTTAATGATATATCCGAAACAGATCGTCGTTTGCTCCTGGGTGAAAACGCTGCTCAACTATACAACTTTGACCTAGAAAAATTACGACCTTTAGCCAATCAATATGGACCTACACCAAGTCAAGTTGATCAACCATTAGCTCGAGAAGAAATTCCAGCTGATGCTACCGGGGTTATTTTTCGGAATGCTCTGTTCAATCAACCCAGTGAGGGATAGTTATGACTATGCCTAAAGGCATTGGGATAGTTGATACCATGATCGGCTTCCCAGCCAATGATTTTTCTCAATACGATTTCATCCGCAAACAACTAAAAGACGGATCCACTGATCTGGATTTTCCGGTTGAATATATGTTTAAAAATGTTCCTAAAGAACTATATGGGAACAAAGATCCCATCTCGGTAACTTTGCATGAGATGGATAGATTTGGCATAGAAATTGGTCTTATTGGAGCAGGTGGAGATGTCAGCCTTGAAGCGCTTAAAACCCATTCAGATCGGTTTGTAGCACAAGGGAGTGTTGATCCTAATAAAGGTAAGGAAGGTATTCGAAACATGGTGCGCCAGTACGAGGAGTTTGGTGTGCGGTCATTCGGAGCTTTTAATTCAGGTTTCGATCCTCAAGTTGGTATTGATGATGAACTTATGTATCCGATCTATGACAAATGTGTAGAACTCGATGTTCCAATTTTTTCCTGTGCCGGTGTACCCGGACCCCGATTACCTATGTGGCCGCAACACGTGGAGCGAATTGATAAGGTAATGTACGATTTTCCTGAGTTAGTTTTTGTTACACGACATGGCTGTGAGCCCTGGGTAGATCTTGCGGTTAAGTTGATGTTGAAATGGCCAAATCTTTATTATTCCACTTCGGCTTTTGCTCCTAAATATTACCCAAAAGAAATTATAGATTACGCAAATACTAGAGGAGCCGATAAAGTAATTTATGCCGGCTATTTTCCAATAGGTCTTTCATTAGAAAGGATCATGACAGATATGCAAAATGTTACTTTCAAAGATGAAGTTTGGCCAAAGTTTCTACGCGGAAATGCATGTAAAGTTCTAAAAATAGAAGACCAATAATTCTGGGAGGTTAAAAAAGTAATATGCAATTGTGGACTTCCCCAACTCCTAACGGCTGGAAAGTTAACATTATGCTGGAGGAATTAATTGAAGCAGGCGTCGATCTACCAGATATTAAAGTTAAAAGTATAAATCTACAAAAAGGGGAACAATTTACTGAGAAATTCATTAAACATAATCCCAATCAGAAAATTCCCGTGTTAATTGACGGTGAAACTAGCATTATGGAAAGTGGTGCAATCCTCCAATATCTAGCTGAAAAATACCCAACCAGCCTTTTGCCAAATGATCATTCGAAATGGGAAGTTTTACCTTGGTTGTATTGGCAGGTTGCCAATTTGGGACCCGTCTTTGGTAATAAATTAAGTTATACCCGGTACATGGATGATATTGATGAATCTTTAAAGTCACATCCTTTAGAAAGGTTTGGAACTGAAGCAAATCGTTTACTCAAAGTTATGGACGGTCAATTGTCTAAGCATAAATTCATATGTAGTAATAATTTTACGATAGCGGACATTGCTATATACCCTTGGGTTAGGGGTTGGAAATGGAGCAAAATCAACATAACAAAATATCCTCAAATTGTTGATTGGGTGGAAAGAGTCAGATCAAGACCGGCTGTAGGAAGAGGATTGGCCTATGGAGTGCCGAAGGAAGAAATAGATCAGTGGAGTGAAGAAAGAAAAGCCCAATATGCTTCATCAGGCTCTACCATTGCTTCAAACAAGAATTTGGACAGAAATTAGTTTTTTACAAAATTCGCGATACTCATCGCTGTCTCATCACTTACTTCCGGTAGTCCCAAGAAAATCTCCGTACCATGGATAGACCCCATAACTTGTCGACACTGAGCTTCGACATCAGCTTCTCGCAACAATCGATAGAAGTTTACCCCTTCATCCCTTAATGGATCACATTCGTTCACGATAATATAAGTTTTAGGAAGTCCTTTTACATCTTCAACAGAGGCAAAACTTGGCCAAGCAAGTGGGTTTTTATTGTGATACTCCTCGATACCATAAATAATTGCTCCGAAGGACTTGTTGGTTTCCGAATGAAGACTTAACAATATCCCCTCGTTTTCTTCGGAGGAAGGGTTTTCGGGTAAAGGCCAATAACCTGCAATATAAGGACATAAGGCATAAAGTCCTTTAACTATTCCTATATCTCCATCCTGGTTGAGTTTCAGTCCCGTAGCCAAAGTTAGATTTCCTCCACCACTTTCCCCAGCTATTACGATTTTCCCCTTATCAATATTTAAGTCATCTGAATTTTCGTGCACCCATTTGATTCCTGATACACAATCATTGAGTCCAGCTGGAAATGGAGCAACTTCAGGTGCCGAAGAAGCCCACATGCAATTTCTAAAATCAACCATGGCAACTGCTACCCCTTGTCTAGCTATGCATCTTCCCCAAGCTGCATAAAGCTCATCAAAACAAGAGCTAACCATCATCCCTCCACCATGAATGTAGTAGATGCAAGGCAATGTTTCATCTGAGTCAGGTCTAATGTATTGAATTTTGATGGTGTTACCGTCCGGTTGGGAAGTAAATTCTTTGGTAGCTGTAACCAGACCCTCCTCAGGCATAACTTCTTTGTAATGTGGAGAATTGTTAATCATCTGCATAACATCTTTTCCTTGTTGGGCTGCTTCTGAATTTTGTTCTTCCAGTATTTCATCACGAGTTTGAGCCACAGAATCCATGACACTGTCTACCGGGATGTCTCCGAAAACAGCTTTTAGTCGTTTATCAATTCTGGGATCGTCTTTAATTTTATTCGTCATCTTTATCCTTTTTATTTTCCTTTAAAAACGGGTTCTTTTTTTTCTACAAATGCTTTGGTTGCATTTCTATGATCTTCTGTTTGACCGCAATGGATATGATGGGTTGCTTCCAAATCTAGGCAATCATCAACTTCTCCAGACATAGCTCTGTTAAGGTTTTCTTTCATGTACCTGTATGCCACTGAAGGTCCGTTAGCTAATCGCAGAGCGATCTCCATAGTTTTTTCTTCAAGCTCTTCTGGCTCACAAATCCAATTTGTTAAACCTAAATTTAAAGCTTCTTCAGCACTTACTCTTTCGGAAAGATAATAGAGCTCTCTGGCCTTAGCAGAACCAATTAGTTGCGTCATAAAGTAACTGCCGCCGTAATCGCCTGAAAATCCAACCCTTGCAAAGGCAGTAGTTAGAATGGCATTGCTGGCCATAATTCTTAAATCACATGCCAAAGCATAGGAAAGTCCAGCACCCGCTGCTGCTCCCGGTAAAGAAGCTAAAGTAGGTTTTGGCATCTTAAAAAGTTTTCCTGAAGTTGCTCTTTGATGCACTCTTTGTCTGTGTATCGCTGAATCAATAGTATTTGTTCCAACTGTGCCGTCGCCAGAAGCGGCCATTCCTTTAACATCTCCACCCGCGCAGAATCCTTTTCCAGCTCCTGTTAAAACTACACAACGTATTTCTGTATCAGCTTCAAATTGAGCCAGCATTTCTTGCATGGCAGCATTCATTTCACCGGACATAGCGTTTCTTGCTTCTGGCCTGTTCATGGTTAGTATTCCTACACCATTTTCTTTTGAAGCAAGTAATTCTTGTGTTCCTGTATCGATTTTACTCATTATATTTCTCCCCATTTATTATCTTTGTTATTCTACTAACGATAGCAAAGATAGATAAAGTATTTAAATGATATTAATGAGAATTTCCATAACCCTTATCTTGTTATTTCAACTTTCGACAGTATTTTCTTCAGTGACACCAGCTGTTAAAGAACCTAAGAGCGAGAATCCTAAATCAATATTGATGATCGGAAATAGCTTTATGTATTACAACAATGGAGTTCACAATCCTTTAGTAAGACTCATTCGAGCTACCGAAGAACTTGGTAAAGGACACAAAATAAGATTAATTACGATTAATGGCTCTTCGTTAAGTTGGCACGATGTGAATTCTTATATTAAAAATCCAAATATTGGTTCTTTTTCAATTAATTCAAAAAATGTTCTTAATAAATATGATTTTACGGGTTTTAACATGGCTATTATGCAGGACTGTAGTCAGTGCCCAATTCACCCAGAAAGAAAGGATTTGTTTTACGAGTTTGCAGAAAAGCACAGTAATCTTTTAAAAAAGAACGACATAGAACCAGTATTTATGATGACTTGGGCTTATAAGGATAAGCCAGAGATGACTAAGCAATTAGCTGAAGAATACACATCAGCCGGGAACAAAAATAATGTTTTAGTAACACCTGTCGGCTTAGCTTATAAAAATTCAATGAAGACCTACCCGGAAATTAACTTATACCATCCAGATAACAGGCACCCCAGTAAGGCAGGAACTTATCTTTCTGCCTGCGTGATGTTTGCTTCTATATTTCAGACTTCACCCGTTGGCATTACTTACACCTTTGATCTGGATAAAAAAATTGCGCTAAATTTACAAAAAATAGCTTGGGCTACCCATCAAGAATATTATGGGAACTAAATCCATAACAGCCATTTTTTTTATCAGCTTACTGTTTACTTTTCCACTGGCTGCTGAAGAAATATCATTAATGTCTTACAACGTTGAGAACCTTTTTGATAACAAAGATGATATAGGGAAAGACGACAAAGCATTTCTACCAGCCTCCTTTAAGCGCGGTTCTTATCACAAGGGTCATTGCAAAAAAATCGAAGTAAAAAAATGGCGGGACGAATGCCTTTACTTAGATTGGAATGAGGAAGCTAAAACAAAAAAAATATTAAATATAGCCAAAGTGGTTTCTTCTTTTGGTCCTAATGGGGCGGATATTATTGCATTTCAAGAAATTGAAAATATCAACGTTTTGAGAGATTTATATAATGAATTGGAACCTTTGGGTTATTTAGATTTTGTTTTATTGGAAGGTAAGGATTATCGAGGTATAGATAGCGCTATTATTTCTAAATTTCCGATAAAAAGATCGAAGCTTCATTTCATAGAATTTTCTCCTGGTTTCCCAACAAAGGACACGAGGCCTATTCTAGAAGCCCAGATAGAGTTATCAGGGAAGACTCTCAGAGTTTACAGTGTGCATTTTCCAGCGCCGTTTCTTGATTCTGTGATGAGAAACGATGCTTTCATTCATTTAGAAAGTTTACTGAACGCTCACAATGATCCTGCTGTGGCGATGGGAGATTTTAATGTAACCTCAGAAGAAGAAACGGAATTAGGGACTTTTAAGGACCAGTCAAAAATCTGGTATGTGTCTCATCAACAAGGCTGCACAAAATGTAAAGGAACGTATTATTACGAACCCAGAGATGACTGGTCTTTTTTAGACGCTATATTGGTTTCCAAAGGACGAGGAGTAAGCTTCAACACCCTCTCTATAGATGTATTGATAAATCAAAGTAATGCTTTTAAAGATTCTTCTAAACCAAAAGGGTTTGATGCAGTTTCTATGGAAGGGGTTTCAGACCATTTTCCAGTTATTGCCAAGGTAAATTTTAGTGACTAAGATAAAAAGTAAATAAAAGGAATAAGAATGACTACACATCCCCTAGATAGCTTGACTGCTGATGAGATAAACAAGGCTGTTGACTTATATAGAGCACATGACGAATCAGATGAAAACACTTTGTTTATCAATGTAACTTTAGTTGAACCAAGCAAAGAATCTGTTAGGAGTTATAAGGAAGGAGAAGAGTTTGATAGATCTGTAAAAATTATTGGAGTTGATTCTAATCCAGATGGAGGTTTTGTAGCTTCTATAGATCTGAAGAAGGAACAGGTAACCGCTTTAGAAAGATTACCTAATGAAGCTCAGGCAGCTTATAGTTTCGCAGAAGTTGGCTTGGCAACTGTACTAACCAAACAAAACAAAGAGTATCAAGATGCTCTCAAAAAAAGGGATGTCACGAATTTAGACCTTGTCCAGATAGATCCATGGCCAGCTGGAGGAGTAGTACACGAATCCATTAAACCAGGGCATAGAGCAATGAGAACTATTTCTTTTCTCAAAGAAAATGAAACAGATAACGCGTATGCAAAACCAATACAGGGTGTAATATCGCACGTTGATTTAACTCTTAAAGAGGTTACCTGTGTTGAGGATTTTGGTGTTGTCCCAGTACCCAAGGCACATGCAAGGTATGATGCAGAGTCCCAGTCTGAATTTAGAGAACAACCTAAGCCAATTGAAATAACTCAACCTGAAGGTACTGGCTTTGAAGTGGAAGGCAATCAAATTTCATGGGAAGGTTGGCAACTAAGAGCATCCATCCATCCAGTTGAGGGCCCTGTTTTGCATCAAGTTTCTTTAAATGAAAGACCTATCCTTCATCGTGCATCTCTATCCGATATGGTAGTTCCTTATGGTTCAGCAGACCCCATGCATAGCTGGAAGGCTGTTCATGACGGAACTGAATACGGATTTGGAAACTTAACAAATTCTTTAACTCTGGGATGCGATTGTGTTGGAGAAATTCATTATTTAGACGCAAATATTCTTACATTTGATGGCTCTGTAAATTTTATTGAGAATGCCATTTGTATTCATGAAGAAGATTTTGGAATTCAATGGAAACATGTGGATTTCAATAATTTTATTCCTACTGAAGTAAGGAGATCAAGAAGATTAGTCGTGAGCTCTATTTCTACTATAGGAAACTATGATTACGGAATGTTTTGGTATCTGTATTTAGATGGCACGATTCAAGTTGAAATGAAACTTACTGGAATAGTTGGTATAAGCGCTTTCGATGAAAAGCTGCACAACCCCGAACAAGACTTAAAGATTACTGAAGAATTAGTCTCACCATTACATCAGCATTTGTTTTGTGTCAGGTTAGATTGGGATTTAGATGGAGGTATTAATCAATTACATGAGAGTGAAGTCGTTGCTTTGCCTGTAAGTGAAGACAATCCTAATGGCATGCAATTAAAAAATGTAACTACGCATTTAAAGAAGGAGAAGGAAGCCAAGAGAGATATTTCACCTTCTTCAAGTAGAGTTTGGAAAGTAACAAATCCTGAAAAAATTAATTCCGTAGGACTTCCTGTGGGATATAAGCTGTTGCCTGGGAATACACCGAGTCTTCTAGCCCATCCAGATTCACCACCAGGTATACGGGCGTCTTTTGCTAAACATAATTTATGGGCAACTCCATTTAATGAAGACGAACAATATGCTGGAGGTGCTCACCCAGTAATGCATTCCGGACAAGGTGGTTTAGAAGATCTTACTTCCAAAGACAGAGACATAAGTAATGGTGACTTGGTCATGTGGCATACCTTTGGTCTAACGCATGTACCAAGACCTGAAGATTGGCCAGTAATGCCCGTAGAATATTGTGGGTTCCACCTTATACCTGTCGGTTTTTTTGATAAAAATCCAACGATAAATCTCCCCCCCACTTGTAAAGGAAACAGCAAATCAAATAAAGAAAACTAATTGTCTAAAATAACATTTAGATTCAATTGTTTTTAGGGGTAAGAGAGCTGAAATTTCAGTTCTTTAGATTTTTTCTTTACAATGCCCTTTTTCTGGGGAGGGATCATGAGAAAAACTCTTGTTTTGTGCCTTTTGATAGTTCCTTTTTGTCTTTTGTCTGAAGATGAAGAATTTTCTTACTCTTATTTGGGTCTTTCGTACAACGATGGAGACTCTAAAGGGGCGACTTTAGAGGGTTCACTATGGTTACCTGCGGGTTTTTATTTAAGTGGTTCTGCTGAAAGATCCGATTATCAGATTAAAGGTTCAGAATATGAAAAGAATTCAGAGTCATTACGTTTGGGTATTCATTACTCAATTGCTGACATATTTAAAAAAGCAAGTTATAAGAAATTAGATTTCGAATTCGCAAAATTCTTGGATTTTTACGTCGAGTTAGGACCTAAGAAATGGGAGTTAATAGACCAAGCAGGTGACATTAAATCTAGTACAGACATTAACTTAGTAGGTGGGCTTAGATTTGGAGATTCTGAAGGCTGGGAAGCAAATATTTTCTTTGATAGAAGCAAGCAAGCAGAGATAGAGATAGACCCTAATACCCTTGAAACAAAATATGGTCTAGGAGAGGATACGGAAAGTATCTTTGGTTTTAAGACTGTCAGGAATTACAGCGAAAACATAGCATTTGTTATAGAAGCTGCAGATAAAAGTAGTTCAGGAAATTCCTATACAATTGGTTTTCGTTATAAACTTTAAAAATGCATATAGAACAAATTTGGACTGGTAATGCCTATCGTAATTTTAATTACCTAATAGCTTGCCCTGAAACCGGTGAAACTCTAGCGATAGATCCCTTGGATTACGAAAAGTGTTTATCCAGAGCGAAAGAAAGCGGCTGGGAGATAACTCAGATACTTAATACACATGAACATGGTGATCACACCGGTGGTAATCATGCCGTGATTGAAGCTACGGGAGCTAAATTGATCGCACACCAAAACGCACATGGAAAAATCGAAGGAATGGATCAAGGGCTGATTGCAGGTGATGTTGTTAAGGTGGGGAAGTCAGTGGAATTATTAGCTCTAGATACCCCAGGCCACACCATGAGTCATATATGCCTACTTTCAAAAACAGACACGCCCGCTCTATTCTCAGGCGATACATTATTTAATGCTGGAGCTGGAAACTGTAGCGGAGGAGGGCATCCTGAAGAACTTTATGAAACTTTCGTTTCTCAATTAGAGAAACTAGCTGATAACACTTTAATCTACCCTGGTCACGATTACATAACCAATAACCTAGGTTTCACTTTAGATCGTGAACCAGATAATCAAGTTGCTTTGGAGCTAAAAAGAGAATTGGAAGTCTCTCATGATCCTGAAAAACCCTTGGTTACCAGTCTTAAGAAGGAAAAAGAAATTAATACTTTTTTCCGTCTTACAAACCCTACTGTGATTTCGAAGCTTCAAGAAGCTTTTACAGATATGTCAGACCAACCCTCCCCAAAAGAGGTATTTCTTAAACTAAGAGAACTAAGAAACAGCTGGTAAAGAGTTATAAGTTTTTATGGGTCCCGTCGCAAAAGGCTCCATTTGAACTGTTTTTACAGCCGCAAAAATAAACTTCTTTATTTTCTTCAAAAGTTACTTTTTCTGGTAAGAAGTCAGTTCCTTCATGTGACCCGTCGCAAAACGGTTGTTTAGAACTTTGACCGCATCGACACCAATAGTAGCTTTTATCAGTTACAACGGCTTCTTTATAAGGAAATTTTTGTGCAATTTTGGGTTCAGACATTTTCTCCTCCTGTAAAAAAAGCAAGATAACATACTCTAAACCTGCAAAATCCCGATGAGAATGAGATCACTTCTCATTACTCTTTACTGAAAAGTTAAATTTAGCTTTCTACTAACCTATTTTTTCCTTTTATTTATATCTCATAACCTGGTGGGATTCTAAAGCCACCTCGCACATCTCTTATCATTTTAGAAACCTCTATGCAGGTCTTGTCTTCTAAATATGGTCCAGTTACTTGAAGTCCAACAGGTAAGCCTGACTCTGTTAGACCTATGGGAGTGCTTGTACTTGGAAGGTTAGCCATAACAGCCGGACCTGCCCATAGAGTTGAATCCCAGTACTCTCTTTCTTTACCATTGATCTTCAAACTTCTCTCATGAAAAGGTCTGTGATCATGTTTAAGGGCTGGCTGAACGCAAACAGGGCATAAAATTACGTCATAATTTTCAAAAAATGCTCTCCATTGTTGTCTCATAAATTGCCTCTTAGCGTTAACTAAAACCCAATCTCTGTAAAGCAAAGTAGCACCTCTAGCTGTTTTTGCCATTGAAGACATATCGTCGTCTTCTACAGTTTTAGCAATCTCATCAATGGTATCAAGAGTCTCTTGAGGAGCGCCCGCTACCATGAGCGGATTAAGTAGCTTGCTGTACACATCATCTGAATCTTTAAAAGAGAATGGAGGAGTTGCGTTTTCAATATTTGCTCCAGCCGATTTTAAATCTTCCACAGTAGCTGATATTAGTTTAGAAGTTTCAGAATCCACCTCAGCATAATCTTCCTCGGGCCAGACAGCTATCTTTAGATCTTCAATTTTATTTGATCTTGCTTCAGGAAGTTTGAAACTCCAAGCAATATTATCTTGTCCCTGCGGGGCGGCCACAATGTCCATCGCAATTTCTATGTCTTCAGGTGATCTGGCTAATGGACCGGCTACAGACAAGCCATTGCCGGTAGAGATATGACCCGGAGGAGGAGGTAGGTGTCCTACTTCTGAAACAATATTGTAACTTGGCTTATGACCATAGAGTCCACAAAAGTGAGCTGGAGTTCTAATTGAGCCACCAATATCCGAACCTAGTTCCAGAGGCGACATGCCAGAAGCCAGCGAGGCAGCAGATCCACCTGACGAACCTCCTGGTGTTCTTTCAAGATTCCAAGGGTTATTAGTTACTCCATAGATTTCGTTATAACTTTGTATATCAGAAGAATTCAAAGGCACATTGGTTTTTCCAAAAATAATTGCCCCGGCATCCACCAAGTGCTGTACCGCTTCAGCATTTTTTTCAGGGACATTGTCTTTCCAAGCAGGGTTTCCGCCTGTGGAGACCATTCCCTCAACGGAGTATGCATCCTTGATGGTCATGGGCAGGCCATGCAGTGGCCCCATGTCTTCGCCCTTGGAAACAGCTTCATCTGCCTTTTTAGCTTTATCCATCGCTCTGTCTGCATCCAAGGCCACCACAGCATTAAGATCTGGGTTTACTTGTTCAACTCTTTTTAATAAAGCTTCTAAGAGCTCTACTGACGATAATTCTTTGTTCTTTATAAGGTCTACTAATTCATGTGTATTCTTATATATCATTTTTTTTCTCCTCCACTTAATCTATCACCCACAGACTTTTAATCAAGGGAAAGGTTATTTGTATAATGATCTAAAAAGAGCACAAATTGACGATACGTAAAATACTAAAAATGGGTAATCCTCTTCTTCGAGAACCAGCCCTACCATTTGAATCAGAAGAAATAACTTCCGATGAGACCAATGAATTGATTCAGAGTATGTGGGACACTATGGAAGAGTATGGTGGAATAGGGCTAGCCGCACCTCAGATAGGGGTCTCTAAACAATTGGCTGTTATTAGAATTGAAGAAGATAACGAGAGATACCCTGAAGCTGAAGAGTTTGAAGAGATTATCATTTTTAATCCTAAGATAACTTTATTAGATGAGACCTTACAGGGCTTTTGGGAGGGTTGTTTGAGTGTGCCTGGTTTACGTGGAGTAGTATTTAGACCTAGAAAAGTGCAGATCGATTACTTAGATGAATCAGCTAAAGAGAAATCCATTATCGCAGAAGATTTTTTGGCAACTGTATTTCAGCATGAGTTGGATCATCTGTTCGGTAAGCTTTTTATAGATAGGATAGAGGATATCAGTACACTGTCCTTTGAAGACGAATTGGTCTCGGCTGACGAAGAGAAAGAGTTATAGATAGATAGGAAAAATTATGGATATGGAAAAAAGGATTACAGCAGCTTGGCAAGGAAGAATATCGGGTTGCTTACTAGGAAAGCCGGTGGAAGGCCTGTCAATGAGAGAAGGCTATGAGAAATTGAATGCTTTTTTGAACGAAGCTCAGTCTTTTCCCCTAAGGGACTACATTAACTCTGTGGAGCATGACTATATAAGAGGAATAAACAAGAAATGCATGAAGGGCAAAATAGAAAAAGCTGAAATTGATGATGACATAACTTACACAGTTTTATGTTTGATGATGCTAGAGAGATACGGATTAGAATTAAAGAGCGAAGATGTGGCAAGAACTTGGTTGAATATGTTGCCTGCAGGAGCAACTTGGACGGCCGAGAGAGAAGCTTACCGTAACATTTTGAAGTACGCAGACATGGAATTTCAAGTTGGTGGTCCAAAGAAGTTTGAGATAACTGATATCAATGATAATAAATTCAATGATTGGATAGGCGCTCAGATAAGAATAGATCTCTATGGCTGGGTGTTACCCGGGAAACCAGGTTTAGCTTCGGGTCTAGCAAGACAAGACGCTATGCTTTCTCACAGAAGGAATGGGGTTGAATGTTCAGCATTTATTGCAGCCTTGGGGGCTTTAATTCCCATGCATGAGAACAAATTGTCAGCCGTTGAAGCTGCCCTAGAATACATTGATAAGAGCACCGAGACATTAGAGGCTGTACAACTTGGTATTGACAATATGAATAAAAATTTCCTCCCTATTTTGGAAAAGTACCAAGATATGTCTCCAGTCCATAGCTTAAATAATCTTGCACTAGTTGTTTGGGCTTTTTTGTCGTTTGAAGATTATGATTCAGCAGTAGGAGAAGCCGTCACAGCGGGGTGGGATACTGACTGCAACGGAGCTACTGTGGGGGGTTTAATGGGCCTCCATAAGGCAGAAATTCCCTCTAAATGGCATGAACCTTGGCAAGGACGAGTTTGTACAACTATTTCTGGATTAGGAGAATTAGCTTTAGAGGATCTGATTGAAAGAACAACTTCATTAGTAACAAAATTTTCGGATCTTGAGGATAAAAGTCCTTAATTTATGTCTGAAATAATTGTCTTTGGAGGTGTAAATCTAGATCAGGTTGTCTACCTCCCCAGGCCCCCTAAAGAGGGAGAGACCTTAGAGGGACAGAGTGTACAAACCTTTTTAGGAGGAAAGGGCGCAAATCAAGCAGTAGCTTTATCAAGATTGGGTGCTTCCGTTTCTTTTGCGGGCAATGTTGGCAAAGATGCTTTTGGTGAAGAACTTACCTCAGCTCTTTTAAACGAAGGTCTTGATCTTTCTATGCTCGGTTCAGTTGATGAAAAAACGGGAACTGCACTCATCAACGTTTTTGAGAATTCTGAGAATCAAATAATTTATGTTCCAGGAGCAAATAAATCAACAAGCCATAAACAAGTTAATTCTGCGAGTTTAAAAGAAGCCAAATTAGTTGTTAGTCAAATGGAAGTAAATACCGAAGAAGTAGAGAAATTTTTTGTTAATTCAAAAGACAAAAACTGCCTGACTATTTTGAATGTTGCCCCATTTAGAATGCCAAGCAAGAAACTTCTTGCACACACAGATGTTTTAGTTTTTAACGAACTAGAATTCTCTCTTTTTCTAGGCATAGAAACTTCTAAATCCCTAGATCTAGATGGCTTAAAAGAAAAAATAACTTCCTTAGATATTGATGATAAGTCTTCTTTAATTGTTACTTTAGGAGAAAGGGGTTTAGTTTGTTATAAAAATAAAACTATGGATTACATTGAAGGACATTCAGTTAAAGCCATAGATACAGTAGGCTCAGGTGATTGTTTCATTGGGGCCTTAACTTTTTCTTTGTTAAAGGGTAAGTCCTTAAAAGAATCGTGCGAATTTGCAAATAAATCCGCAGCAATTTCAGTTACAAGAAAAGGTGCCGCAGCATCTATGCCAACAATTGAAGAGGTTGTGAACTTTAATTAAATTATTTAATTTGATTTCGTTAGGAATGAAAAATTCAAAGTGATTTTAGATAATCAATAACTCGTTCATTAAACAATTGGTTAAATTTATCTACATCTAATTCCAGCGCGACTTTGGTATTAGGCTTTAAGTTTAAGACCTTACCAAAAATTGATTCATTGAATTCACAGACAGTTTCTCCAGAAGTATAGCGACCTTGAGTTTCAACGCTAACATGAGCATCTTCAAAAGTTAACATTTCAGGTTTGAAGACACTGGCCATAGCCAAAGAATCGTACAAGTGGAGACCTTCATCACTGACAAGGTCACTTCTAACATTTATCCAGGGCTCTACTGACTCTTTAACAAAATGGCAGAAAGGATGTTTATTCTCTCCTATAGAGATCATTTCTTCTTTACTCATTCTAGTTTTATGGCAAACATCTAGTGGGATCATGGTAATCGGTATACCGGATCTAAAAACCATGTCTGCAGCTTCTGGATCAGCCCAGACATTAAACTCAGCTGCAGGAGTTATATTGCCAGGTACCTTGGCTGAACCAGCCATCATAGTAATGCTATTAATATGGTTAGTGACATCCGGGAATTCTTTCAATGTAATAGCTATATTTGTTAGCGGTCCAATAGTTACTAGCTCTACCTCTCCCGAATTTTCTTTGCAGGTTTTATAAATGAACCTTGCAGCATCCTCCTCACCCTTATCAGGTTTCACTAATGGCGTTATTTGTTCCATCTCTTTTCTTTGACTTAGCCACATTCTTTCTTCATTTCTGTTTTTGTTGAATGTATTAGGCGGTCCGGATCTAAGAGGTATGTCTTTTTTGAATTGTTCAATTAAGTAGGCTGCATTACTGTAGCCTCTTTCAACAGGAACATTACCTTGAACGGTTGTGATACCAAGAATTTCTAGCTCAGGTGAATTGAAAGCCATCATTATGGCAAAGCAGTCTTCAGGATCTCCGCCTTTTGTTCCCATTGCAGGATCTGTATCAATAATAATCTTCTTTTTCATGCTTAAAGTTTGATCTTAAATATAGGGAATATGAAATAAACAGTTTATTGATTGCGAGATTCTTCTCTAATCCGCTTAAACTCATTGCCTTCATACCACTTAGGCCATGTATCTGAATCGGCCAGATATTTAACCATGTTCGCAGTTATGGTTAATTGGTCAGCAAAGCCACTCAAATCCCAGTTGGGATCGTATTCATCCGATGCTTGATGATAATGTTTCGCAGTGTATTCATCGGCAAAAACCCTTCCTGCTTCCATGCCTCCGTCGACCTTATCAAAACCACCGTCTGCATAAAGTACTGGAACTCCTTTTTTAGCTAAACTTATATGGTCTGAACGATAGAAAAATCCTTTTTCAGGTAGTGGATCTGGGATTATGTATTTACCTACTTTATCGAGTTCAACTTTGAGGATATCTTCCAATTCTGAAGCTCCGTGTCCTACTACTATTACATCCTTAGTTTTTCCTACCGGCAGAACAGCATCAAAATTATAGCCGGCAACTATATTTGATAATTTTACAGGGGGGTATTCTGCAAAGTATTCAGATCCTAGCAGACCTGATTCTTCCGCCGTAACTGCTAAAAACAAAAGAGACCTTTCTGACTCAACTGTACTAAAGTAATTAGCTAATTCTAACAACCCAGCTGTACCGGATGCGTTGTCAACAGCACCATTGTAGATATTGTCTCCAGATTCCTCTTCTTTGATTCCTAAGTGATCCCAATGAGCCATCATAAGAATATATTCATTAGGTTTTTTATAACCATTTTTTACTGCAGCAACGTTATGGGAGATAGAGAACTCAACTTTATTAATGAGAGCTGCATCTAATGTTAAGCCAGTCATTTCTACATATTGAAAGTCAGCCTTCAGTGCATTTTGCTTCAGAGCATTTAAATCGAGATTAGCTTCATTAAAAAGGTCTTCTGCCACTTCACTGGTAATCCAAGCTTCAACTTTAATCCGGCTTTTTCCCATATCTTCTCGTTTGAGGTCTATTTGCTTTCCAGACCAACTTGTTTCAACAACTTGCCAAGGGTAAGCCGCTGGGGCTGTGTCATGAATGATTAAAACAGCTTCAGCTCCCTGCCTTGCAGCTTCCTCAAACTTATAAGTCCATCTTCCGTAATAGGTCATGGACTTACCATTAAAGAGCTTGGGGTCTTCGGTCCAGAAACCCGGATCATTTATTAGCATTACTGCAGTTTTTCCTTTTACATCTAGGTTTTTGTAATCATTCCAACCGTATTCAGGAGCTACTATTCCATAACCAACAAAGACTAATTCACTAGATCTTACCGACACACCTTCAACCACTCTTTTAGTCCAATAGACGGATTCAGATCCAGGTTTAAGTATTCGCGGTTGATCATTTTTAGTAATAGACAAAAAGGAACTATCCAAATTGACTGTCATCTTACTGAGAGGAACTTCTAAGTAATAATCACCTTTTATTGAGGGTAGTCCCATTTTTTGGAATTCGTTTTTGAGATACAGCTTTGTTTTTTCTCCGCCTTGGCTACCAGGACTTCTGCCTTCGAATTCATCAGAGGCAAGGATTTTTATATGTTTGTGAAGGTTAGCTTCTTTAATCTCGTTGGCTGGTTGGTCGCAACCTTGAATAAATAAAGATATTAAAATTAAGAATAAAAGTTTCATTAGTATCTCCTTAGGTTAGGCTCTCTTGATTGATAGCCCTCCATCCACAGGCAAAACAGCGCCATTTACAAATGAAGCTGCCGGTAAGCACAGGCTCAAAGTCATATGTGCCACTTCTTCTGGTTCTCCATACCTTTTTAAAGGTACTCTTCGTCTGGCATAAATTTGTTTATCCTCTGTAGGTATAGCTGCTGTCATAGTGGTATTGATAGGACCTGGACAAATACAATTGACTGTAATCCCCTGTGATCCAAGTTCAGCAGCTAAAGATCTAGTCAAACCAATAACGCCATGCTTTGCAGAAGTGTATGGGCTAATTCTGGGGGTAGCACCCATACCCTCAGTGGAAGAAATATTAACTATTCTTGCGCAATCAGATTCCCTAATAAAAGGGAGGGCAGCTCTAATTAAATTTACCTGACCTTTAAGAAGAACGTCAAAAGTCTTATCCCAGCTTTCCTCATAATTTTCATCATCAATAGTTGTCGGAATCGATATCCCTGCATTATTTACAAGTATGTCTAACTGACCAAACTCTTTGATTACATTAGTTATGCCTTCGTTTATATTTTCTTGATTGGTAACATCTAAAACTTGTTTGAGACAAGTCCCTTCTGAAGAACCAATTTCTTTGGCAACTTCATCAATTTGCTTTTCGTTAATGTCTGAAACCACAACCTTAGCTCCTGCTTCAGCAAAAACAAAAGCGGTTGCTCTTCCCATTCCATTGCCTGCACCGGTAATTAAGGCAACCTTTCCTTCGACGGATCTAGATAGTTTAGTAAGTTTGGCCATTGTTAAGAAAATTAGTCTAAATTATTTTTTCATATTAAGCTAAGTGCTAGGATATCCAATCAAAACTTTAAGGAAAAAATTGAGATGACAGATTTAGCAACATTAAAAAAAGATGGGGATGTTTCAGTTATTACATTGGATGACGGTAAAGTTAATGTTTTTTCACCCGCAATGATTGAACAACTTAATGCGCTTTTAGATGAAGTTCCAGAAGATAAGGGGTGCTTATTGATTCAAGGAAAAGAGGGTATGTTTTCTGCTGGCTTTGACCTTAAAGTTATGCAGGGAGGGGACACCGATGCCATGTCTAAAATGGCTTCCGGTGGTTTTAGGCTTTTAGCCAGAGTTTTCAGTTTTCCAAGACCGGTCGTGGCATCTTGCAGCGGTCACGCAATTGCCCTAGGGGCTTTTATGCTTTGTTGTGCTGATTATCGTGTCGGAGTTAAGGGTGAGTTCATAGTTCAAGCAAACGAAACTAGAAATAACATGTCCATTCCTACTCCAATCTTGGAGATTTCTAGATCGAGAATTGCTAAGGCACATTGGTACAGAGCCATATTAAACGCTGAAGCTTACAATATAGAGGACTCAATTAAGGCAGGGTATTTAGACGAGGTAGTTGATAAAGAAGATTTATCAAGTAGAGCTATGGAAGTTGCTACTGATTTAGCTACATTAGGCCACCCTCACTACAAACTAACAAAGGAATTAGACCAGAAAGATACTTTAGAAAAAGTCTTATCAACAATATCTGGCAGTGATTCTTAGTTAAAGTAGAAGGCCTACAGACTAAACTGATTACATATTTACTTGGTTTTTGTTAACCTACGCATCCTTTTTGGGGCCATAGCTCAGCTGGGAGAGCGTCTGGTTTGCATCCAGGAGGTCGTCGGTTCGATCCCGACTGGCTCCACCAAATTTAACAGGTACTTTTTTAAGCAAAAACTTGTATCTAGGGCTTATAAGTAGTAAGTTCACACATATATATGAGCAAAAACTAGTTTTTTTGGAGCTTTTGCTAAGTTTTTTATTTTTTGGGGAGAAACATGAAAAAATTTCTATATTTGATAATAGCAACTGGTTTGGTATTTCCTGTCTTTTCTGCAGACGAGGATGAAAACAGGGGCGGTATTGAAGAAGTAATAGTCACGGCAGAAAAACGTGAAGCTTCGATTATGGACACCGCCATTTCTATAACAGCTTTTGATGAATCATTAATCGAAACTTTAAATCTAAGGAACCAAGAGGATTTGCAGAATTTTATTCCTGCTACAACTATTCAGCCCTATGATATTTCAATTAGGGGAATAGGTAGGGTTTTTAGAGCACTGGGAGGAGACCCGGGTATTGGTACATACCAAGATGGAGCTTATTCAGAGGACTTTGGTATAGCCTCAACTGATAACGCTCTTTATGATATTGCAAGAATTGAAGTACTTCGTGGACCGCAAGGAACCTTGTACGGAAGAAATAGTATTGGAGGTGCAGTTAATTTTATTACTAACAGGCCTTCACAAGAGTTTGCAGCAGAGATTAAAACCATTACTGGAAGCTATGGAACAGCGGAGGTATATGCTTTTCTCAATGGGCCTTTAACAGACAATCTAAGTGCGAGATTAATAACTACACATCGTATCAGGGGTGGAACCATCGAAGACTTGGCAGGACATGAAGATCTGGACAGTTATGATGATGAAAACCACACCATAGCACTTCGTTGGGAAAATGATAACTTCACAGCTGATTTCAGAGCTAATGCAAGAAGTTATGGAAGAATTCTCGGTGGAGCACAAGGTGCTGGAGCTATTGTAACCAGTCAATATGGTAGCAATAGCAGACCTAATAATTTGATGGCTCATGGCTACCGTCAAGTTGATCCTACTGTAGCCGCTTGTGCTACCTTATTTGACAGAACGAATCCCCTTTGTCCTGTTACTGGAATGACAATTCATTCTTTTAACCACAATGATATAGCTAGATATGGTCAGTTCATAGTGCCCGGGGTAGACGCTATCGGAAGTGGTTTTGCTGATCCAAACTACGCTTATGGATACGATCAAGGCATTCTAGATGCCACAACATTTGGAGATGGAAAATCAGTTCCTAAATTAAAGGGCACTGACTTGAAAGTAGCTACTAACGGTATGAATGATGAATATTTTAATCATTCAGCCGGTACCATAAACTTAGCATGGGACATAAATGATAAACTTACCCTTAAGTACATCGGAGCTTATACAGATTATCTTTATACCCGTATCACAGATAATGACTTAACAGGTAACATAGTCTTAGATGAACAGTTTTATGCTGAACAAGAAAATGAGAACTGGCAGAACGAGGTACAGGTTTTTTGGGATATTACTGACAATTGGAACGTAATATTCGGATTATTCGAATACCATAATGAAATTGATCAAGACTTAGATTTCTGGACTGACACTGGGCCTGGAGCCGGAACGCAACGATCTGGTGCAGCCAATTATGGAATTTTAGGAGCTACCGGATTACCTACTATCGGTAGCCCTTTCCTTGATTGGTATGTAGCTGGAAGAGATGCTAGTCCTTTAGGTCTTCCGGCAGGCGTTGGACTGTTTGGTCCAACACTAGGTACCGATCCTGTAGTGGGAGCTTCTCAAACCCAAGTTGGAATTTATTCAGCCCGCGATGTGGGTTGTGGCATAGTTGATCTGTTTGGCTTGGTGCCTACTCCTGATTTCAGTGACCCTCATTTAACATCAGTATGCTTCTTGGAAGGTCCTTGGACTGGAGATGTTGGAGGTTCTGTTAGCAATGGACCGATTACACCAGGAACGACCTTTATTTGGCAAACTGAAAATAAGACGGACGCTTACGCAGTTTATATCCAGACTGAAGCTCAGATAAATGATACTTGGGCAATAACGGTTGGAGCTTCCTGGCACGAAGATCAGAAGGTTGCACAAGAGAACCTTTTTCTTTACCAAGAATCTCAGTTAACCCCAGCTGGTCTGTATGCATATAATGTAGCCACTGGAGCGCTTAATGCTGACGGTACGCCAACTGGTAATGAACATGTTCGTTTGAGGGGTATTCCAATGAGTCGTTCTATTTACAGGGCGATGGAGAGAGATTTTGAAGATGTTACTTGGCGTGTAAATGTTGATTACTCACCAACAGATAATGTCCTCTGGTATCTTTCTAATACTACTGGGTATAGAGCTGGTGGTTTTAATTTGGGTTACTTCTCTCCCTTCCCCAGCTATGACCAGGAAGAAGTTCTGTCAACCGAGTTAGGGTATAAAGGGACTCATTTAGATGGCCAATTGCAAATCAATGCATCAATTTATAAATATGTTTATGAGAATATACACGCGCAAATGACAACAGCGAGTTTCCTGGGTGGAACCGGTACTTCTGTTCAAGGCTTTCCAGAAGCTGATACAAATGGTGT
The DNA here is from genome assembly GCA_001628005.1 of SAR86 cluster bacterium REDSEA-S09_B4. GTDB lineage: Bacteria > Pseudomonadota > Gammaproteobacteria > Magnimaribacterales > Magnimaribacteraceae > AEGEAN-183. Next base: position 11,587 of record LUQU01000084.1, on the reverse strand, counting down.
TGAAATGGACTTCATATATGCGCCAAATGCGGATCTTGTGATTGGAGGAAATGCCAGTTATACAGATGCTTCCTATTCTGAAGAATATATCCAGCCTACTGGAAACATTGGCGTTATTGATGTAAATAACCCTGAGTCGCCTACTTCCTTGTATTCGATTTCTGAGCGAAATGTACCTATAAAGGGACTACAAATGCTCAGGATTCCTAAGAGCAAGATGGCTTTTTATGCAAATTTAACGAAGGATGCATTAGGGGGAACCATTGATTATCTTGTAACTTATTCCTGGACTTCCAGTATAAATTGGGACGATAGCCAAATAGCTATAGATAAGTCACCTGATTTTAGCAGGATGGACTTAAAGGCTACTTGGACTAATAATGAACAAGATTTAGAAATTATGGCTTTTGTAAATAATGTTCAAAATGTGATTGGTGTCAGGAATATGTGGCGTCAAGGCGAGGACCAAGGATACCAAAGGTCCATAGCTCCAACCCTACCACGTATGGCAGGCATCGGCTTTACATATAAATTTGACTAATCTATATAAAAGAAGAGAAAAAAACCTGCCTTAAGGCAGGTTTTTTTTATCGTGTGCTTCCCTCATACTCTCCCAACTTTGTAAGGAAAGTTAATCATAAATATTTAGATTTTACGTAATCCAGACTTTTCTTCAGTGAACTAACCATAAGATCAATATCATCATCATTGATAATAAAAGCAGGACCTAGGCAGATTATGTCTCTGTATTCTCCGGTCCCTCCAGGATAGAAGAAAACTCCGTTTTCTAGGCCTTTACCAACAATTTGATTGGTAATCTTTTCTTTCTCATCAAAACTGATAAGGCCTTCTTTTTCTTTGACTATCTCAACTCCAATAAGTAAGCCTTGGCCCCTTATTTCTGCAACTAAAGGATGTTGTCCCAATTCGGATAAGAGTTTTTGCTTTAACTGATCTCCCAGTGGGTTAACTCTTTCACACAAATTTTCTCTTCGGAGTATTTTGAGTACAGTAGTAGAGGCAGCGCAAGACTGTGGTAGAGCTGCGAAGGTATGGAACATGACCTCATAACCCGCTTTCAAAATTGAATCTGCTATTTCATTAGTACTATATGTTCCTGAAATTGCGGCATAACCCGCAGCCATTCCTTTACCGGCGACTAGGATATCGGGTCTGAGGTTATAAAAGTTGCTGGAAAAATCGACACCGGTTCTACCAAACCCTGTCATCACCTCATCGGCAATTAGTAGGATGTCATTTTCCTTCAAGATTTCTTGAGCTTCCTCCCAATAACCTTCAGGAGGGTAAATGGCTCCCCCACTTGATCCGTTAATCGGTTCCATCAGTAAAGCAGCAATATTGTTTGGCCCTTGGGCTTTAATTACTTCTTTTAAGTTATCGAGGTAATAGTTTTTTGCTTCAGGATGAAAGCTTCCTAACGGACACCTTAAAGGGTAGGGCGTTTCAATTGTGCTAGGAGCTGGAACATAACTCTCTAAACCTCTCTTTCTTGCTGTATGACCAGATATTCCTGACATATTGAGGGTTGTTCCGTGGTAAGAGAGAGATCTCGTCAGGATGATATTTTTTTCTGGTTTGCCTCTGCTGGCTTGGAATTGAATAGCTAGCTTAACTGCAGATTCATTAGCTTCTGAACCACCAGAAGATAAATGTATTCGAGTTAAATGTGAAGGTAACCAGTGGTTTCTTAATTCATCTAATAGTTCTTCTCTTTCAGGAGTTAAAAAGGGAGGTAGAACATAAGTATTATTAAGAGAAGCTTCCTTTATTGCTTCAGCTACTTCCTCTCTACCGTAGCCTATATTGTTAACAATTGCTCCACTAGCAGCATCTAGAATTTTTTTTCTTTCAGGAGTGTAAAGATAAGCACCTTCAGTTTTTACTATGTTTAGACCCGCATCTTTTGGAAGGAAAGGCCATTTAATCATTTCTCTTAAAAAAATTAATTATTGAAACTGTTTTAAACTGCCGTTTTCTTCTTCTTATTGGCTACTTCTTTATTTTTTGATTCTTCTATAATCTGACGACCAAGAGCTTCTACATTGGGTATTTCATCATCTTTTAATTCTGCCATCCATTTTTTTCGTTTCATCGCTTCTTTTAAGTAAGGAGCTAACTCTTCCATTTTTTCCTTTTCTCTAGCAGATTCCCTTTCTTTAAATTCAGGCATAACATCTGACGCGAAGAGCTCAAGAGCCTCACAAATGTGTTCATGTTTATTTCGTCCACCTTGTTGAATGAAGGTTACTTGGTCTACTCCAGTTTTTTCGAATTTTTTTAGGTAGGTAGTCAGCTCTTCAGGGGTACCAATTCCAGGGGTTTCAGCTTTAGGAGGTACCTTCATATGTAGTATTGATTTACCTTCTGTTTTTATTATATTTTTTTGAAAATCTTCCCAAATATTAGTCCTGCCTGGCTTATTAATGCCGAATACATAGTGATGACCAAGTCCGTAACTAAAGAACTGAAAACCTTCTTGCATTCTTCTTACTGCTTCGTCGTGATCTTTATGACAACCGAAGGAAGTGACCATAGCAATATTCGGATTTATGGTGTGCCCGATGGGGACACATTCTTCTTTTAAAATCTTGTAGTAATCATCGACCCATAGTTTAGCTTCATCCGGGTCTACGAAAGCAAAGGTCAGGGCACCAATACCAAGTCTAGCAGCCAATTTAATTGTCTCTCTATTTGAACAAGCTACCCATAGAGGAGGGTGGGGTCTTTGCAAAGGCTTGGGTACGACATTTCTACAAGGCATAGAAAAATACTCACCTTCGTAGCCCGGATAAGGCTCCATAGCCATCATATTGCAAGTCTGCTCAACCGCTTCTAGCCATTGGTTCCTTTTTTCTTCAACCGGAATTTTGAATCCTCCCAGTTCCGCCAAAGAGGAAGATTCTCCTGTTCCAAACTCTACTCTGCCATTCGAAACCAAATCTAGAGTGGCTACTTCCTCTGCTACTCTTGCGGGATGGTTGTAGTTGGGTGGCATTAGTTTAATTCCATGCCCTAGGCGGATATTCTTAGTACGTTGTGAGCAAGCGGCTAAAAAAACTTCAGGAGCAGAAGAGTGGGCATATTCTTCTAAAAAGTGATGTTCTACTTCCCAGACATAATCTATTCCAAGGTTGTCTGCCAGTTCCACTTGATCCAATGCATCTTGATAAAGTTTTAGTTCATCATTTTCTTTCCAAGGTCTGGGTAATTGATGTTCATAAAAGATTCCAAATTTCATTTCTTCCCCCCTATGGCTACTAACTTAAATAATTTTAAAAACCTATCAGTACATTGTAGGACACAAGTAGAGCTAAAAGAACTAGAAGTACTAAAGTTACCCAGAGAAATACTTTTATACCTAATTTTGGTTGGAGATCTGGTTCTAGCTTACTCACTAAATAAATAGCTATAGCATTTATTAAAGGCAGAACTAGAGCTGCCCATATACCCGCTATTAATAATAGACTTACTGGATTCGGAAAAAGGAAATAAATAGTTCCACTAATGATTGGGACTATACAAGCAAAGGCTCTGGTTAAAGATAGCCGAGTAATTTTTTTTTCTTTTATTATTCCTAAAACTAATAAGTAATCTGGCAGAACTCTGGTCTGTGCAGCAACTCCCGATAAAGTTGTTGAAAACAATATAAAAAATCCACCTATAAGAAACATCCATTTTGCCCAACTACCCAAGACTTCAGTAAACATGTTGGTGAGAGTAGATATTAAGTCCCCGTTAGGCGGTGGATAAAGGTCAAGAGGGTGAAGAACCGCTGCGCCTAGAATAAAAAATGGCAAAGTACCTAGCACCATAAAAAATAAGGTGGCCCAAACATCTGTTTGCATGACTTTGATCCATGTTTTTATGTTTCCTTTATCGGCGTCAGCTTCTTTTCCATATCCCTTTTCAAGGCACCAGTATGAGTAGGCCATAATCTCTCCAGAGTTTATTCCTGTGTAGCCGTATACAGCTAGTGCTAGAGCTAAATATTCAAATGGAAAATCAAAAGAAAAACCATAGGCCAGCTGGTCAAAACTAACTTGGTATTCTGTAGATTGAATGGCTATGGAGATAATTAAAGTTATAGCTGAGAAAGCAATGACAATGGTGAGCATTACTTTTTCTAAAGATTTGTATGAACCCCAAAACAGTATTCCAGAAGTTACTAAACTTAGAATGACTACCCACCAGCCGGGTGAAAAAAAAGGAACCAAGATGTTCGCAGCTTCAGCGGCAGAACCTATAATACCTCCACCCCCAGCTAAAGCTGGGATTGCCCCCAAAAGCAGAATCCAGACAGCCCAAGAAGATTTTTTTTGTCCTATTTTCGTGCTGGGACCGGGAATTTCAGAAAAACTTTCTAAAAAAGTTTTCTTAGTAACGATTACATACCTGGCAATTTCCGCTTGTACAATGGATTTACTAATGGTGCTAAATATCACCCACCAGAGGAAAGCAAAACCTGCTGCGGCACCTAAAAGGGATGTTAAAACTAACTCTCCACTGCCTACGACACTTCCGACAACTATAACGCTTGGACCCACATATTTTAGGCGTTGAATGAAGGTCTTAGGTGCTTGTATCATATTGGGAAATCTTTATTGATGGATTTTGTACTATTTTATGAAACAATCCACAATTTTTTAGCAGGATCACTATATACATGCACTTTAAAGGACACGGAGACATAAAGATAGCAGCGGACGTTTGGGGTTCTAATAACCAAGAATTGGTCATCTTATTGCACGGAGGGGGTCAAACCAGACACGCTTGGGGAGAAACCGGAAAAAAATTAGCGGAAGCTGGCTACCATTCCGTTGCTTTAGATTTAAGGGGTCATGGTGACAGTGAATGGGACGCAGATGGTGATTATTCAATCAGAGCTTATAAAGATGATTTAGTCTCTGTTATTAATGAGATAGGACAGCCAGCAAGGCTAGTTGGTGCTTCTTTGGGGGGTATGGCTTCTTTAGCATTGGCTGGAGATGAAATTAATTCAAATTTATGTACAGCTCTTATTATGGTTGATATAGGAATTTATCCAGATCCAGTTGGTTCAGACCGGATCGTCAGTTTCATGTTATCAGGTGAACAAGGCTTTGATTCTTTAGAGGATGCAGCGAAATCTATTTCGGATTATTTACCTCATCGAAAACAACCAAAAGACCCAGAGGGATTAAAAAAGAATCTTAGATTGAAAGATGATGGAAGATATTACTGGCACTGGGATCCCAGATTTATTCGAAGAAGACCGGGCTCAAGAGATAGGGGCTACTTTGATCTTCAATTAAAAGCTGCTGAAAAAGTAACTATTCCTGCTTTATTGATAAGAGGTGCTCTAAGTGATGTCGTTACTATGGAAGATGTAGACTATTTCTTGTCGGTGATCAGTCATGCAAAATTTGTAGAAATTGAAAAAGCAGCACACATGATAGCCGGTGACAGGAATGATATTTTTGCTGAGGAAGCTATCAAATTCTTGAAATCTCTTTAGCGTTTTGAAAGAAAAAGCATTTTCTATCTGATACCATCTTCCTATGTTAATTATTGGACTTACTGGAGGCATCGGAAGTGGCAAGTCGGTTGCTTCAGATAAATTCGCTTCACTTGGTATAACGGTTGTAGATGCTGATGTTGCTTCAAGAACAGTTGTGGAACCAGGGATGCCAACGCTTAAAGAAATTGAATCACATTTTGGTTCAGAAATTATTGCAGGCGATGGGCAATTAGATCGAACTAAACTTAGAGAAATTATCGCTTCAGATGCTGCAGAAAGAAAATGGCTTGAGTCTGTTCTTCACCCAAGAATAGGGGAACAGATAGCTAAGGAAATTGCAGAATCCACCAGCCCCTACACTTTATTCGTAGCACCTTTATTGTTAGAGACCAATTCTCAAGAAATGTGTGCCAGAGTAGTGGTTGTTGATGTGCCTAAGGAAGTGCAAGTTGAAAGAACCGCAGAGAGAGATGAAGTTTCTACTGATCAAGTTGAACAAATGGTTTCAGCCCAAATGGAAAGAGAGAAGAGGCTAGAAAAAGCAGACGATGTTTTGGTTAATACAGGCACGATAGAAGAATTGGAAAAAAAAGTTGAAGAGTTACATGAGAAATATCTTCAGATGGTCGAATGAAAAAAAAAGTAAATTGCCCACAATGCAAAACCCCAGTTGAGTGGAAAGAGGGCAATACATACAAACCTTTCTGCTCGAAGAGATGTCAGCTTTTAGATCTAGGATCTTGGGCTAGTGAAAGAAATAAAATAGCCGGAAGTTCTTTATTTGACTCGGAAGAGGATTTAGAGGAAATAACAAAGCATTAGTAAGACCAAAATCTGCTAATTCCAGCAATACCATAGGCGCCATTTTCTTCAGCTTTTAATAAGTCTTCTTTTCCTAACCCACCCAGTGCATAGACTGGCAGCTTAGTTTCTTTCGTTAATGCAGAGAATTTCTTCCAGCCCATAGGTTTTTGATTTTGATGCGAAGAAGTTTTATTTACCGGAGACAGAAATATGTAATCTGCATCTAAAATTTCTGCTTTCTTAATATCTTCGTAGTCGTGACAGGAAATGCCAAAAAATTTATTCTTTTCCACTGGTCTTTTGGTTGAGTCCTTTAAATCTATGCCGGTTAGATGTAAGCCAGAAAATCTACTTATCAGGTTACTTTGATGATAAGAATTGATTATGACTGATATATTGAATTCAGCAGTAATAGTTTCTAACAAATCTAATTCCTCTTTAACCTTAGATTCGTCAAGAGTCTTCCTTCTGTATTGAAATACAGAAACATTATTTGAAGCTGATCTTGAAATTGCAGTAAGCAGTTTTTCGGAGGTATCTGTTTCAGGCGTAATCGGATATATTCTGGGTAGATCCATTCCTAGCTTCGGTAGTTACTGTTAATCAAGACGTAATCTTCAGTCAGGTCTGAAGTGAGAACAGAGAAACTATCTTTACCCTCATTTAGAATAACCCTTATTACTACTTTCTTAGATTTTACAGATTTTGAAGCCTTCATTTCGCTGTGCTTAGGGTCTCTCGAACCCCTGGTAACTAAGGGAGTGTCATTTAATTTAATGGAAACTTTTGCGATATCAGAAATACTGTCAGCTCTTCCAACGGCCGCTAGAATTCTTCCCCAATTGGCATCATTTCCATACATTGCTGTTTTTACTAAAGGCGAGTGTGCAATTGTAAAAGCCACGTCTCTAGCCACAGTCTTATTTCTTGCTTTCTCTATTTTGATCTCAATTTCCTTCTTTGCTCCTTCTGCATCTCTAATAATGTCTTGGGCTAAAGATTGAAATAATTGCACTAGCTCTTGTTGAAATTTTTTTATTTCTTTTGATTTACTTCTTACTTTGATGCCTGATTTACCTGTAGCTACTAACACTGAGGAGTCATTCGGAGATGTATCTCCATCGACAGTAATTCGTTCAAAGCTTTCTGATAGAGCTTCATTATGTAATTTATGCAGAAGCGATTGATTTATATCTGCATCAGTAAATACAAAGCTTAAGAGAGTAGCAAAGTCTGGTCTTATCATTCCAGATCCTTTTGCGAAGCCAGTGATATTGATACTCTTTTTTCCTTTAACTAAAGTTTTAGAAACCAGCTTAATTTTAGTATCAGTAGTTAGTATTGCCTTGGCTGCTTTTCTCCAATTTGTGGGTTTTAATGAACTGTAAGCCTTTTTAAATGCTGTTATATGCTCTTCTGCATTCAGGGGCTCACCTATAATGCCAGTAGAAAAAGGCAATACATCTTCAGTGTTAAGATCTGCATACTCAGAAATTTCTTTACAGCATTTAAGGGCATCCAGCTCGCCTGATTTACCATTACCTGCATTTGCGTTTCCTGCATTGATTAAAAGAATTTTTTCTTTATTGCTTCCATTCTGTAGATGCTTTTTGGCTATTATTACAGGCGCAGCTTGAAAGGCATTGCTCGTAAACTTACAACTAATATTAGCCTTACTTTCTAGTTTTATGACGACACTATCATCCCTTTTGCCATAACGAGAATTGCTCGAGGAACTAGACAATTCAACGCCTTCTATATTTTGTATAGTTGCCATATATCTAAATTTTATTTCTTGTTAGCGTTTTTTCTCGCCATCTTGGCTTCGTATCTTCTGAGCCTTCTATTGCCTTGTTCTTGCGATTGAGGACTTTGTGGCTGGGATTTTTTTTCAGGTTCATCAGAGCTAAATGCAGACTCTGTATTTTGATGTTCTACTGTCTTCTTTCTTCCCAATTTTTGGATTCTCTCTAGTTCTTCTGGAGCATCGACTTCTATCTCGACCCTTGCTAAAAATCTTGTAGCCTCTGCTCTGATATTTTCAAGTAACTCCTCAAATAAGGCGAAGGATTCTTTTCTGAATTCCAACTTTGGATTCCTACTACCATAACTTCTCAATCCAATTCCTTGCCTTAAGTAATCAACTGCTCCTAAATGTTCTTTCCAAGCGTTATCAATTATTTGAAGAAGAATTTGTTTTTCAAAATCCCTCATAACCGGACCAATGGTCTCTCCTTTAGCCCTGTAGCTGGCAGTAGCTGCAGAATATATTTTTTCACTAATATCCTGTTCATTTAAATTGGAATCGCTCTCTAACCACTCTTGTAAAGGTATCTGGAGGCCAAAGTTATTATGAACTGATGTCTCCAATCCTTTGATATCCCACTGCAGAACCGGTACTTGTTCAGGAATAAACTCACTAATTTCATTTTCAATTACGGTTTGTCTCATGGAGTCTAGTAATTCACTTATATCTGCAGATTCCAGTACAGAATTTCTTTGCGAATAAACTATCTGTCTCTGTTCGTTAGCCATATCATCGTATTCAAGAAGCAATTTCCTTATATCAAAGTTCCTGCCTTCAACGCGTTTCTGAGCTCTTTGTATAGCTCCGCTAAGCATTCTGTGCTCTATTGCTTCGCCGTCTTCCAATCCCAAACCCTGCATCATGTTCTTTACTTGGTCAGAAGCAAAGATTCTCATTAAAGAATCTTCTAATGAGAGATAGAATTTAGATGAACCCGGATCGCCTTGTCTCCCAGACCTTCCTCTTAATTGATTGTCTATCCTTCTGGATTCGTTTCTTTCAGTTCCTATAACATGCAAACCACCGCAATCTATTACCTTTTTATTTCTTTCTTGCCAGTCAGAATATATTTTTTCTTTGGAAATATTATTTCCGCCTTCTTGCTTCCCAAGTTCCGCTTCCCAATTACCACCCAAGACAATATCCGTTCCTCTTCCTGCCATATTGGTGGCTATGGTTACAATTCCAGATTGACCTGCTTGTGCAATTATTTCAGCTTCTCTCGCATGATTTTTGGCATTTAAAACTTGGTGATTAATATTTTTTTGTTTTAAAAGGTTTGAAACAATTTCTGAACTTTCTAAAGAAGCAGTTCCAACTAACACTGGATTTCCCTTATTTCTGAATTCCTCTATTTCTTTGACGACTGCCTCAAACTTTTCTTTTTCGGTTAAATAGACTACATCATTGTTATCTTCTCTTATCATTGGCTGGTTAGTGGGGATTTCAAGAACTGAAAGGTTATATATTTCCATGAATTCCTGAGACTCAGTACTCGCAGTTCCTGTCATTCCAGCTAATTTTTCGTACTGCCTAAAATAGTTCTGAAAGGTGCATGAAGCTAGAGTTTGACTTTCCAGTTGAATAGGAACACCTTCTTTTTGTTCTATCGCTTGATGAAGTCCATCCCCCAGTCGTCTACCGGGCATAGCTCTGCCTGTATTATCGTCTATTAGAACTATTTGATTTTCTTGAACTAAATAATCTACATCCTTTTGGAATAAGAAGTGAGCTCTTAGAGAGGATTGAATGTAGTGAAGAAGTCTTAAGTTCGCTGAAGAATATAAACTTTTCTGTTCGTTGAGCATGTCAGCAGATTGCAATAACTTCTCAACATGATCATGACCCAATTCAGTTAATTCTACTTGTCTAGACTTCTCATCAATTAAGAAGTGTCCCTCTTCTTTAATCACCTTGTTGCCTTCTTCATCTTCTGAGACTTCCTGTTGTTTAAGTTCGGGGATAAATCTAGCTATTTGGGTATAGATCTTTGATGTATCTTCTGCTGCACCTGAGATAACCAATGGGGTTCTTGCTTCATCAATTAAGATGGAATCCACTTCATCAACAATTGCAAAGTAAAAGTCTGTCATGACTCTTTCTTCTTGACTTATGGCCATATTATTTCTCAAAAAATCAAAACCAAGTTCATTATTGGTTGCATAGATAACATCTGCTTCATATGCAGCTTTCCTTTCTTCCAAGCCCTGACCCGATACAATAAAAGCTACTGTCATGCCTAGACCTTCATAAATTGGTTTCATCCATTCTGCATCTCGTTTAGCCAAATAATCGTTTACAGTTACTAATACAACTTTCCTTTCTGTAAAAGAATTGAGATAAGCAGGAAGAGTAGCCACCAAAGTTTTTCCTTCACCAGTTGCCATTTCAGCAATTTGACAATTATGTAAAGCTATTCCGCCTAATAGTTGGCAATCGAAATGGCGAAGATTAAGCTTTCTTTTCGCAACTTCTCTAGTGACAGCAAAGGCCTCCGATAGCAAATCATCTAGACTTTCTTCAGACTGATATCTTTTAATAAAATCTTCCCTCAGGTCTGCTAATTCAGAATCACTTAATGCAGAAAAATTCTCTTCTAATTTGTTAATAGATTTAACTAAAGGCTCGATTTTCTTTAGTTTCTTGCCAGTTTTTGAACTAAAAATTTTTCCAAAAATACTCATTGCTTTAAATTCTCAGGTAAATTTTACAACTTGTAGGGATTATTTTCTGAATAAGGATCAGAAATTATCCAAGACTGGGGTCTATTATCGGGTCTAAATAGGTTATTGGTGAACTTTTAGGGTCATCATAAGAAAGGATTTCCCAAGCCTCAGGTCTAGAAATTAATTCTCTCAAAAGAGCATTATTAACTGTATGGCCAGATTTATAGCCCTCAAAAGAACCCACTAAGTTATGTCCCAGTAAATATAAATCTCCGATTACATCCAGAATTTTATGTTTAACCATTTCATCTTCAAACCTTATGCCTTCTTCGTTAAGAATTTCATCGTCTCCAATGGCAATGGCATTTTTCATACTCGCACCTAAAGCTAGATTTTCTTCATTCAGCATTTCCATATCTTTCATTAGACCAAAAGTTCTAGCTCTTGAAACTTCCTTAACAAAAGATGTGCTATTGAAATTAACGGATGCTACATTGGGGTGTTTTTTATGAACCGGATGGTTATAAATCATGGTGAAGGTTACTTTGAAGCCATCAAAAGGGGATACTTCAGCCCAGGCGTCATTAAATTCAACCCTTACTTTCTCTTTGATGCGTATAAACTTTTTTGGTTTTTGTTGTTCATCTATTCCTGCGGATTGAATTAAAAAAACAAATGGTCCTGCGCTTCCATCCATAATCGGTATTTCTGCTGCATTCACTTCCACGTAAGCATTATCAATTCCCAATCCAGCCATGGCTGAAAGTAGATGCTCAACCGTGGATATTTTTA
>LUQU01000083.1 GCA_001628005.1 SAR86 cluster bacterium REDSEA-S09_B4 | reverse complement strand
GTACATGATGAACAGCACAACGACGCAGACAATGCCCGCTTTGATCCAGTCTTTCATGGACCAGTCGCTCCATTCCTTCAGATGAGCCCAAAGATCTTTAATAAGTTTCATATCGTTTCTCCTATTAATGAATGGTGGTGTTTATATCACTATCATTTAGTGCAGTAAATGACTGCAACAACCTTTTTGCATCATCATGCCCTAATTCTTGGATATAAATGTTTCTTGCGGTTGCCATTAAAGCTCCTGCAATCTCTAAAGGAGTGTTTTTTGCCGATTTTTTTACTGCAAACGTAGTAATTTCATTCATTAGTGCTACCATGGGGTCATGATAGACTAATTTAATTTCTTTTTTTTCGTTTTCGGACAACTTTTCCTCCCTTACTAGCTCTCATAGGAACATTTCCTGTTCCAGTCGCTAATTTCTTACGAATAGAAGCTATATCCACCTTATATGGTGGATTTTTCTTCTTTTTGTATAAATCCTTATAATATTTTAACTGTTTTTTTGTTAAAGCCATTATTTTTCCTTCTTCTTGGACTGCCGTTCCATTTGTTGCATCTTTTCACGCTGTGTTTCCGCTCTTTGATCAGCAATATCCTCTTGTGAATCTATTTTTTCACGAGCAATCTTAACATTATCCTTTGCTTTTTTCTCTTCAAGCGCTTGTTTTTCTCCTGCTGCGTGCGCTTTTTGCTCCGCTTCCTCTGCTCTAATCGTTATTTCCTTGTTTTTCAAGTCTACAAGTGGGTCTTGAGAGGCGGTATCCATCATTTCCTGCTCTTCACCTACCATTTGCTCTGTTATTTCAGCAATTTTTTGCGCGACTTTCTTCTCTAGCTCCGCTTGGAATTGTTGTTGCAGCTCCGGTGGTAATTGGCCACCATATTGTTGAGCAACACTTTGAATTTCCTCTTGTGTTTCTTGGTCAACGATCGCTCGTGCCATATGAGAAACATGTTCCGACACATGTCCTTGCATAATTGTCAAGGTAGGAGGTGATGACTTCACCAATAAGGAGGACATAAATGCCCGATGCGCTCGAATATGCGCCTCTTGGTCCTGCTGTGGAAAAACTTGAAATGGCTTTCCTTGCAGGGAATATGAATTTTCTACTGCTGGATCTAATGGTGTCGGTTTTGGAGGAGGTGGTGGAAGAATTAATTGAACATCAGGAACTCCTAATGCTTCATACATGTTTCGATAAACTTCATATTGATTATGCATTCTTGGATTTGAGGATGCCAATTGCAGCTCCGTTTGAGCAAGTGAGATTCGTTGCGTTTGGGAGAAAATATTTGGATCTGCAACTGGCAGTATGTCGATTCTGCTGTCAAAGTCCGTTTGCATAATTTGTCTTTGGCCTCCAACAACATCGTATGGGTAGACGGGTGGTAAATAAAGTTTAAATACTCTTGAAAGTAATGTGAATTCTCTTTTCATTGCCGCATACAATCTCTTATGTATGGCCGACATCGTTCGGCTTCCCCTTTCCAACAAAGCTACGGTCGTTCCCACTGCTGCTTGTTGGTTTCCCTCGCCTACTTGTAGATCTGCAATAGATGCAAATCTTTGTCCTGCTTGGACTACGACCCCCATGAGCTGAAGTAATGTCGCAGAAGGTTCTTTAAAGGGAAGTGGCATAAATGCATCTTTTAAACTTCCTCCTGGAGCATCTACATCTCTGAATTCGCCTGGCTGTATAGCTTGTGCTTCATCTCTCATTTTAATTCCACGCATTTTAAATCCTGCGGGAAGATTTGCGAGCGTTCCTGCATCGAGCAACTGTCGTAAAGCTGCTGTTGCTGTTCTTGATAATCCACCAATCATATGGATTAAGCCAAAACCGTAAAAACCTAAACCTGGTAAAAATTTGAAATGAACAAAGTGTTCAATCCTAGCTTTCTTTGGATCTTTAACATCGAAGTTTCTTCGAATCGATAAAATTTTTCTTGTGCCTTCTTCAAGAGTTACAATGTAGGGAAGTTTGATTCCAGTAAACTCTCCATCCTGTGGATTAACGTCTTCAAAACCTTCAAGGTCAATATTCACATGGCATTCCAGAATCGTATACATTCTTTCTTCTCTGCCACGAGATACGCCTTCAAGTTCTCTTTCTTTTTTCTGTAATTCTGTTTCCGTCATGTAGGCAGGATTGACTTCGATATCTCTATAGAATCCTCCAACCTGTTGTTTTCTTAATTCATTTTCCGACATACGAACCGAATGAATGATCGCTTCACAATCATCTAGGGATGTTGCGGTATACGGAACCACTAAATCATCAGCGGGTACAAACTTGGATACGGCTCTTTGCATTAATGCATCGTAGTAAACTTTTTTAAATGAAGAACCTGCAAGGGGCAGATAAAATAACATCTGATCAAATTCTGCTTCGTATTCTTTCATCTCCGTCATGACCTGATAGTTCATGTAGTCTTTAACTCTTATAGCTTGTTGTTCTTTTTGGGGTGTTGGCATACCCACAATCTGAGTTCGAACGGGTCCGCCGGATGGTAAAAGTTCTTTATACGCTAACGATTGAAACTGAGTTACCGCTTCAGCTAAAACAGGATGCGTGGCTCCTGATGCACCTTTAAAGGGCTCTGTTCGATCATCGTAGTTAAATCCTAAAAGATCTAAGCCACTGGTATAAGCTCTTTCCCAATCTTTTCTTGAAGTCTTGTAATCCTGGTAATTGTTATAAAGTTCATGAGCTAAGGGATCTAAAACACTGTCTGGAAGAAGTTCTGCAAGGTTAGAGAAATGATCTTTAGTATCTCCAGGATTGACAGCATTAGGATCAAAATTAATATCGACACTGCCGTCTTCATTATTTTGAATGTCTACAGGCTTCATCATGTCGCCTGCAACCTGCTGTTGCTGCTCCTGTTGAACTTCTTGAGGATTAGGTAATTTTATGTTGGTCCTTACTTCGTTGGGTAGGGACTTGTCTATTGCTGCCATTATTTATCCTTTGGATCTATATAAATTTTTGTTTTTTTACTTTTCTTGCCTGATTTTGGTTTATACATATAACCTGTTTTTCCCTCATCAGTCGAATATGTTGGACCATGATGTTGCTCTCCCTTTTTTATTTCTTTAAAATCAATGCCAACTTTTTTAAAGGAAGTCTTGCCTTCAGGATAAACTATAACTTTTTTCCATCCTTTTACTGCTATTTTAGGTATACCTTTTATGAGTGTTGCTGCCATTTATTTTCTCCTATTTTCTTCTAGCACGGTTATACAGGTAAGACAAGCCTCGTGACATGGGCCCTGAATCAGGGGCCACGGTTCTTGTTAGGTTAGCCAGGCCGCCGCCTGCTTTTTCTAATCTAAAGCTGTCTGCAAAATAACTTTGTTTTATCTTGTCTATTTCCTTTTTTTCTTCAGTTTCAAAAAAATTTCTTAATTGATCGTACGTTCCATATTGTGTAGGGTCTTTTATACCTTGAGACGCAAAAATCTCATCTATGTATTCATCAGTAAAATCAGTATATTTTGGAAATATTTTATTCATTTCTCGATATCTTTTTTCTAACTGTTTCGGACTACTCAAAATTTTCTCTTCACGCTCTAAAGCTCGAGGATCAGACTTTTCTAAATACTCTTTTCTTCTTCTTTGATCTAAAGCTGTTTGTCTTTCAACAGCAGTTTGATAGGCTTGTGATGCCATACTTTCAGGGTTCAAAATTTGATCCACTCTTCTGTAAGCTCCTGATCTAGCTAGATCTTGAACATCGGCAGATGCTGCATCTAAATCGCCAGGAAGAAGCGTTACATCAAATCCTGTCTCAGCTAACTCAAGCTCTTTTTTTGCTTGTTCTTTTGCTCCAATCGCTTCATAAATTCTATCTTGTTCTTCTAGTGCATCAACATATTGTTTAACTTTTGGTTGAACTTTTCCTGGAATCAAATCTCCTTCTACTATTGTTCCATCTTCTAAGATTGTTGGTGCCTCTCTAACTCCGTACAATTCTTTTTCTCTTAATTTTTCAGAGCCCCCGTACCACGGAACATCTTCAGGTCTCCCTGCAATTAATCCTGGTGTAAATGTTTCAGCCATTGCTTGTTCATGACTATATCCTTTTCTTCTAGCATTATCATAAAACCCACCTTCAATAAGTCCTTCAATTGCATAACCAATAGGAGCAGTAAAACCGAAAGCTTGTAAAGGTTTAGCTATAGCTGCTGTTCCCAATTGAATTCCAGTCTTAATAATTTTTCCAATTTGCGGAAGTTTATTTGCAATCTTTAATGCATTTTTTTGTTTTGCTAATGCTTTAGCTCTAACTGTTACATCTGATGATTTCATATCCGCTCTGGTCTTTTTAACGTCTTTCATATAACAATCCACAGATTCTCCAACGCCTCCTTGAAGTCGACATTTATAACCCATTTTTTTTAAAAGCTTTATAGGGTCTTTATTAATTTCAGCTGCAGCTTTTTCTAGAGTCATGGTTGACCCTACATCTAAACTTAAACCTGTTTTTCGATAAAACTTATCCATGTCTTTTTTAATTTTAGAAGGAATAACATCTTTTCCATAAATCTCAGTTGGAGATGCAAACTTCTTTGTTTCAGGATTATATTTCAATTGAGTTAATTTAACTTTACCTTTGGCTTGAGGATTAACTTCATAAAAATTATCAATATCCGTTTGATGATCTCCCACCAATTTATTGACTCTGTCCCAATTTTTATTTTTTCTTGCCTCAATAATTGCTTTGTATCGTTTGCCAGCTCTCGCATCAAAATCTTTTTTTTCCTTCGTGTTAATATTTTGATCAATAAATTGAATGATCTGATTATAAGCTCCTGATCCTTTCCCAATACTTATTTGACCTGTTCGAGCAGGAAAAATTTCATCGACTGCCAAATGATTAAGGCCTACATCATCCAAAGCAGTTCGTATTGTTTTAGTTAGACTAGTATAAGTAGCGTTAGGATCATCAAAATGTTTACCCATTCTACGTTTAGCCCATCTTAATAACTCGTTTCCTAGAGGTCCTGCATAATTACCATGGAGAGCCTTAATAATCCTATTTCCTCTTTTTAAATTCTTAGAAATTCCCTCTAATTCAATATCACCTCTCAGTGCTTCTCCTAGGGTCGTAAAAGCATGAATTCTTGCTCCCGTTTGTTCTCCTTTAAGGATGGCTTTCAATATAGGATGACTCTCATCTATTTTACCTCCCTTGTAAGCATCAAGAGCTTTCATCAAGTCTTCATCCTCTAAAAGCTTATACACATTCTTAATAGTATTAGGAGTGACGCCTCTTATTTTATTTTTATTTAATGCTTTATTTAATTTTTTAATTTGAGCTTTATTTATGTTCCACATTTTATGTGCACTTTCTCCTGTGGGAACATATGAAGGACGAGGTCTTCGAACAGCCCACTCCGTAATAGGTTCTCCTAAAGTTTCATTGATTATATTCCATATTTTCTGTGAAGATCTAATTACTGACTTTTCTTGATTAGACATATTTTTCGTAATTGTTTTCTTAGAGTCCTTATAACTATGACGAAGAGTATTGAATGAATAAGGATTATCGACTCCTAAAGCCTCGACAAGTCCTTTGACTCCTATAACTTTATTTTTTTTGGATAACGTTCTACTCCACTTATCTAGTAAATCATGTTTACTTAGATGATCATTATCTTTTATAAATTCTCTAAAATCTTTGCTTTTCAGAAAAGTACTCCAT
>LUQU01000082.1 GCA_001628005.1 SAR86 cluster bacterium REDSEA-S09_B4 | reverse complement strand
TTTAATGGCAGATTTTTTTGATGGTTACCTTGCCAGAATCTTTACGACAAGTTCTGCAGGAAAAGTGCTTGATGGAGAGACTGATCAACAGTTTGTGTTAGTAGCAGCTTCTGCAGCTTTTCTTTTCTTAAACATGCCATATTGGTTATTACTTTTTCCTGGTATTAAGTATATTTTTGGAATTTGTTACGACTTATTCAACTTAAGGCTCAAAGAAAAAATTGGGGAAAAAAGGAGGAAAATTGTTGCTGCATGTGTGATGATTTCTTTATTTATTAACTTGGCTTTCCTAGTTAGTGAAAAGGCTAGTTTAATGTTGTATTTAATTACTCTTTTACTTCTTTCATATTCTTTTTTTGCGGATCTATTTGGAGCATTAAAAATAAAAAGTAAGGAATGATCATGACCACTGATAAACAAAGCAACATAGTCAATTGGTTTGATAAAGTATATAAACATAAAAGGTTTTCTTATCTTCGTCCTTCTAAGGCTTATGAAACTTATATTGATATTCTAAATCTTAAATCAGGAGATTCGGTTCTAGACGTTGGTTGTGGTCCAGGACTCTTTTTGAAGCTTGCAATTCAAGTTGGATGTAGATGCTCAGGTATTGATATCTCTGAACAGGCTATAAAATTGGTTAGAAGCTATGCTTCTGAAGCAGATGTTAATTTAGGAAAGGCAGAAAGTTTACCTTACCCTAATAATTATTTTGATGTTGTGGTTTGTATTGGGGCTTTGGAACGTTTTTCTAATATTAATAAAGCTTTATCTGAACAACTTAGGGTAGCTAAAAAAAATGCTAAGTTTTGCTTTCTTGTAAGAAATTCTAAAAGTTTAGTATCAAGTTCATTAATAAAAATAATAGATGTGTTTAAACTAGAAGTCTTATTGAAGAACACAAAGTTATTCGATCTGTATTCTTCAGAAGCTAAATCATTAGAAGAGTGGAGGAATATTTTTCTTTCAAAAGGCTTTTATATTGAGAAAATAATTCCAGACCAATGGCCTTTAAAAAAAATTACATCACTCTTACCTTCATTTTTAGTGAAAACGTTAGTACCAAAGATCCACAATGGAGTTTTCCCTCTTAGGTATTCAGGAGAGTTCATTTTTATACTCTCAGCTAAGTAATATTGTAAATGAACAACTTCAGATTATTTCTTACAAGAAAGCCTAAGAACTTTAATCTATTGGTAGGCATTACTTCAGTTTTGATATTAAATTTTTTCCTTTGCTTTTCTTTTTCCCTTTCGAATTGGTTCAGGATAAGCGCTGATCTACTCATACTTCCTTTTTTAATTGCAAGCGCCTACATGATTACCGCAAGAAAATTCTTTCTTTATTTTTTTATTTCTGGAATTTTTATATTAGCAATTTTTCGCTTTCTTTCTAAATTATTAGCCGAACTTTTTGGACTTCCTTTTACTTATTCAGAATTATTTCTTGCACGTGAATTTAAGTATTTACTAGAAAAAAGCCTTTCATCTTTTGAGATAGTGCTTTTAATTTCTTTGGTTTTTTTAATCTTGTTGAGTTTGTTTTACTTCATAAAGCTTTTAACCCAATATGCTAGCCAAGCATTCAGTATAAGCATTAAAAAGACTGCATCAGGAATCTTGTTAGGGTTTGTGTTAATTTCTTTTACTCAACTTGCAATAATAACAGTAAAAAAAGAGGCCACTCCATTTCATTTAACTAGAGGGCCTTTAGCTGTCGATATAACTATCTTTATCAGAGATTCTATAAATTTTTGGGTTAATAGAGATCAAATAATAAAAAATTTAACATCAGAAAATGACTTGTTATTAGATAAAAGATATAACTTATCTGCTCTTAATAGATCTAATTTAATCATTATATTCATAGAATCTTATGGAGCTCTATTAGTTGAAGATCCTAACTTATCTACTGCCTATGAGAATCTACTTTCTCAAGTACAGTTAAAACTTGAAAAACAATCCTTCTCTATGATCACTGGCTTTTCCGCTGCACCCCAAAATTCAGGACTTTCACATCTGAGCTTCTCAACCGGAACAAAGATATATGACCAAGCCTCCGCAAGGATCGCTGTGGGTCTAGACTTAACTACTTTAAATCAAAGATTTGATCACCTTGGATACCTTGCTTTAAGTGTTATGCCTGGAGTTGATCGAGGGCACTCAGAAATGGAATCTTTCTTTGCTTTTAAAGAGAAAATCAGATTTTCAGATTTTTCTTACCCTAAAGATTCAGTAGGCTGGGCCAAAATCCCTGATCAATATGTTTTAGAGTGGTTAGGTAGAAAGGTTAATTTGAAGGAAATTTCTCCCTACTTTGCTGAGATAGTACTCTCAAGCAGCCACTCTCCCTTTGGAATTGTGCCTACCTACATAGATAATGGAGAGTTTGAATTGAAAGACTATCATTCAGTAATACCATCTAAAAATGAATCTTTAGGTCTACTCTCTCACCTAGATAGCACACCTGAAAAATACATCATTTCTATTAAGTATAGCTTGAGGTCAGCATTTAACTTTATTGAAAAGTATCTTAGTCCGGAAGATTTGATTATTGTGATAGGAGATCATCAACCAC
>LUQU01000081.1 GCA_001628005.1 SAR86 cluster bacterium REDSEA-S09_B4 | reverse complement strand
ATGTTGTATTTGCCATGATTATATCCTCCTAGTTAATGAATACTGTCTCTAGGCCGTCGACTATACTCGTCAGTATTCTATTAATAATTGTATAGTGATGAATTTATATGTTATTTTTAAATAAAGTGCAAGAGATCCCTAGGAAAAAAATTGATTTTTGATAACACTTAAGTGGCTATCGAAACTTCGGCCTTGGCCTCGTCTATTTTGGTTTGAAGCGTTTGTTCTTCAAACTCTTTGGCAACAATCTCTTTAATAATTTCCCGAATTTTTTGGTCGATATGTCCCATATGCAAAGTATATCTACCTTCCTTCAGGTGCTCCTGTTGCCACTCTAACTCCAAGGACCTCTTTGTATTGTATAGGTCTTGCGTCATTTATAACCTCCTCATAGGTTATTCTTTTAGGAATATCTCTATACATTCCCGTTGATTCCCATTTTATACTCTTTTCTCCTAGCTTGTCAAGGATTGATTTTTCAATGGAAAGAGCATTATCCTCAGCTAAAACTTCAAATTTAGCATGATAATCGTATGCCCAGATATTTATGAGGAATTTTTTCATTTTTTCTTTCTATATTTAAAATGAGGCCGTTTTAAGGCGGCCTCATTAATTAGTTTAGGTTACGCACCTTCAACACCGAAGATACCTCTATAGTCGGATACTCCAAATGAATATCTTTCTCTAGCTTTGTATCTAACGTTGCCAGTATCGAAATCACCTTCCATAGCAGTTTTTAAAGCTGCTCTTTGGAACATTTTCATTCCGTTAGGCACGTCAGTAATAATATACCAACTGTCTGTATCTGTTAAGAAATTGTTCACTCTATATCCTTGAGGAACCATTCCCATAGACACAACAGCATTGATATCATTATCCGCTGTTCCAGTTCTACCTGGAGATTTCATCAATCTCTCAGCTGCAAACTGGTTAGCCGAAGGAACAATCATTTTCATTGCTCTAATGATGTTTCGTTTAAGTCTGCTTGCGTAGTTAAAGTATTTTTAACTGCTGTTCCACTAACGGTTGTATGGTTAGTTGAAAACAGAGAAACTGCATCACCAGAATCAAAGTTATCCGTTGAAGGAAGACCTTGAATCAAAGGTGTCACAGCTTTTACTTGTTTCGCATTAGACATAGATCTTGCTAAAGCTTTTGTATATCTAGAAGCTAGTCTATCGTAGAGATTATCTTCGATAGCTTCTTCTGTGATTGCAAATGCTAAAGCAATTGTGTCATGAGTATAACGAGCAGTGTAGGTTTCTTGTGCTTCATCAAATGATACACCTGAACCTTCTGCCTTTGTTTGTGCGTTAGCGAATCCAGATAACATTACTTCCTCTTCGAAAGCTCTGTCACTTGATTCTGTAGTATAAATTTCAGAATGCTGATTTTCATACCTTTTGTACTCCAGGCCAAATAGTGCATTTAAACCTGGTTCTAGTTCTTTAACTAGTTGATGTCGTGATATTGCCATGTTTTTATGCTCCTATGCGCTATCAATGATTTCATTTAAGTTTTGAATAACATTCACTGAGCAATAAGCAGCTGTTAAATCCTCATTCTCAGGATCTTCAGCCACGCCCAAAAACTTCCATGTATCATTAGTAGCATGTGTAGATCCGATGTCCAAAGTTGCTGACGATCTTCCAGTCGCGGTACTTCCTGCAGTTGTATTAAACCCATAAGTTTCAAATAACTTCTCATGAGCTCCTGCAACAGTAGTCGCTACTGCATCATCCGTTCCACATCTGTAGATTTGGAAAGGATTGTCGTAAACAAACGCTTGTACATCTTCACTATTAGCTGGAGTAATACTTCCTGCATAGTAGTTAACCCAAGTCGGCTTTATAGTTGTAGCCGCATTGTAGAAAACTCCTTGCAAAACACCTAACGTTACTGCTGTTGCTGATCCTTGTGCACCCAATATAGATCCGGCTGCGCTGTAAACAGCTTCACCATTGTATATTGCAGTACTATCACCAGCATCTATCCAGTATTGACCATATCCTGCAGTTGCCGGGCCTTGCCCAAGCACTCTTGAAGGAATCAAGCCAAATCCTGCGCCATTTTTGTTAGCCATAGTTTTACTCCTTTTGTCCACCGAAGTGGACGGTTAATTTAAATCGATGATAGGGAATTGGTTGTTATCCCGAGAAAACTAAGTTTTCTTTGTACCACCGAAGGTTACACGAGTCTGCCTGTCAACGTCGATAGGCATACTTTTATGCTGCTCCTTCATTAAATCGTGTTCAACTGCTTGTTCCTGACCTTCTGCTTGTGCAGAATAATAATCAGTTCTTTGCTTCGCGATTTCTTCGGGTACCCTAGCCAGCACTAGGCCACCAACCCCAATCACTCCCTTGTATTTTCCATCTTGGACAACAGGATAATCAGAACCCTTATATTCATCGGCTCTCACCAATTCATAACCGGATCTTAATCTTCCAGAGATATTTTTAGTGTCTTGAAACCCTAAACTCTCTGCCCGTATCCATCTGTGCCTGAATCCATCAGGTGCAGGGGGTGCATCTAGAGATGATGGAGGAGTCCACACTTTTGGCCTTTCAGTTTCTTGCCGTGTTTGACTCGCACGTGAAGTTTTTGTATCTTCTTTTTTCATGTTACGCTCCTTCCGTGAGTTTTATTTGTTTTGCGTATTCTTCGAGTGGCACACCTAATTTTTTCGCGATAGCGACCTGAGAGGATGTGAGTCTCACAGTTTTGCGTCCAGGTCTTACGCTTCTCTGAGCTGAAGCAACCAACTGATTGGTTTTGGACGTTTGCTCTACATCACCACCTATAGCAAATTTATGCGGGAAGTCAACTTTTATTCTTTTATCTACTTCAGAATAATAACTATCCGATTTAGGATCAAATCCTTCATTTACCAAATCCTTATGAATTTCAAAGGCAGTAAATGTCATGGCTCTATCTTTACCAAACCATGTGTTTTTACTAGCCCAATCTTCCGCTTTAGGATCGGGATCAGGAAGTTCCTGTGGTGTTTGCTGTGGTAATCTTCCACCGTCTGAAAGTTGTTGAATAGGTCTCTCCTTTTCAACAGGCTCCGATTTTCTTTGCTCCAATTTAGCATTTTCAAATGCTAATGCAGCAATTCTTTTATTAGCTTCGACTTGACCTTCCGCGTTTCCTGATTCAATGGCACTTGCTAATTCTTTTTTAGCAGATTCCATTCCAGTTTTAACGTTTTTCTCAAATCTAGACCAATAATCAGTGTCCATTTTTTGAAATCGAGACTGATCTTGTTTTCTTTGATATTCTAAAGCTTGAGCATATTCAATAGCAGCGCCTTCTCTTCGTTCTGCTTCTCTCATTTTTCTTGTAAGTTTAGAGATACGAGCTTGAACGCCTTTACTATATTCTTCAAGTTTAGAATCTTCTTCTTTTGGTTCTTCTTTTACTGGTTCTTCTTTAACTACTTCTTTTACTGTTTCTTGTTCCTTGGTTTCTACTACTTCTTCCGTTTTTTCCTCAGGAATGGCTACATCCACTTCAGGTCCTGAAGTATCTATATCCACCTTTGGATCTTCTTTCTTTATCTTATTTTCTTCTGGCATAGTTGCCTCCTTCTATGTTAATATTTATGCAAGATATCTTTTGGATCCTTGATAGTTGCTAAAATTTCATCTTCATTCAACAACCTGATTTCTCCACCTTCAATTTGTATACGTGATCCTGCATAACGCGCAAAGATCACCCAATCACCAACCTTGCACCACGGACCTTCAGGATATCTCTCCTTATCCTTATAACATTGTGGACCCATAGCTAATACGTTTCCACACTGTGATGCAACTTGTTGTCTTTCTAAAGTATTTTCATTCATAATGATTCCACCTTTAGTTCTTTCATCCATTTTAAATGGTAAGACTACAAGTCTCCAACCTGTAGGTTTTGGTAATTTTTCGTGTTCTTCTTTATACTTTTCCGCTAAAGCTGGTCTAAGCTTTGGGTTTTCCTTCGTTAATGTCGACGACTGTTCCGTCATTTTGCTCCTTATGTTCTAGCAGGGAAGAGAGTTCCTGTTTAGTTGCCTCTAGGGCTGTTATTTGTCCAATAATATACTTATATGTCTCCATATTGTCAACCCCACCGGACGTTATGTTGAGTGACAATGCATTTATCTTACTATCTAAAGCTCTGCGTAATTTATATATTACGTTTTCTAAATTCATTAAACTAAATCTTTATAATATTTCTCATAACTTTCATTAGATGCATATTCATCACCTAATTTGCTTTTAATATGTGATCCAATGTATTTTTCCTTTGGAGGAAATACAAAATCTGTCTTTGTTTCACTTAATTTTTTCTCTGCTTTTTGTTTAACAGGGTTTCTTGAATTACCATTAAAGGGTTTATATCTTGGGTTTACCATTAGTCTTTTTTCTTAGAAGGTTTATCACCTTTTTTACCACTCCATTTTTTTACATAAGGAGCTACATGTGTTTTATATATACTTGCTTTTTGTTGAGGCTCTAATCCTTTAACGGCTTTTTTAAAATGCTCAATTACTTCTTTAGTTCCAGTTTTTTTAACTTGAGGTTTTGTACCTTTAATAGCTCCCCAAACTCCTCTTATCCATCCACTCATTTTTTTCCTCCATTACGAAATATTTGTGTTCCCTTTATACCAAAAATGCTGGCGCAGACAAGAATCCATAAATTTGTAAACCAGCTCGGCAATGCCGAAAAATGCTCAAAAAAGATTTTGATCTTTTCCATAGCCGCCGGATCGTCTGACCAGACTCCCCAGGCGAGCACTAAAATCGGGAGCGTTAAAATTGCAAGCACTACCTCGTCCTTGTAGTCGTTTTGACGGGCCTCTAAAAGTTTGCCCTGGTAAGCTTCCTCGCCTCGGGCCATCTTAGCTGCATGCATGTGCTGCGCATCAGCCATAGCCATTTTTGTCTCTTGACGCTTTTTGTATATGTGACTTCCAGCGTTTAAAGCAAGTTTAATTGCACTGAACCACATATTAGAACCAAGTTACTTTATACGGTTTTTTCTGTTTTGCTGGAACAGAATTTTCATCACCCTTAGCAATATAGTTTTTTCCTCTGATACTAGTTTTAGATCTAGGGTCAACTTCCTTCTTTTGCTCAGGAATCTTAAATTCTTTTCCACCTGTTTTATAATTCCATGCCATAATGTCCTCCTTTTATAATATTTTTGTTAATTTGGGAAATCATTTTATTTAGAACTTCCATTTCCCTTCGGTTTCATTCTTGCAAGTGTTAATCTATTCTCATTTGCCATTTCTTGCTTCTCCAATGAAGTATCAGCTCTTAATTCCGCTAATTCTTCGTCTTGTTCAAGCTTATCATCCGTAATATCTCTGTTTTGGACTAATTTAGCCTGATCAATTTCAGTTTTTTTCTGCATTTCTTGTTTTTTACGTTCATTTTCCATTGCTCTTAGATCAACTTCTCTAGATTTAAGTTTTAA
>LUQU01000080.1 GCA_001628005.1 SAR86 cluster bacterium REDSEA-S09_B4 | reverse complement strand
GCTCTAATTGCTTTTTCCATTTCATCTAATGCATTAGGAGGAAAAACACTTTCATATTCTATTCTTTGACCAAGTTTTTTAATTTCTTTTATATAAGTCGTCTCTATTTCTTGATCATCATTTAATGAATTTCTGTATTCTTTAATTTCATCTCTAATTTCATTTAATAATCGCAAATATTCAGGATTATGGTTTCTCATTGCAAAAAATTCATCACTAATTGAATTTAATTCTTGAGCTGCGGTATGAAATTTTAAACCTACTTTACTTTCTGGAAGAGGAGGAACTTCCATACCAGTTGCACCCCAACCTAATTGTTTTTTTGTTGCTTCAATTCTTTTATTTTCTTCTTCTTCGCTTAAAGGAGGTGGGTAATTATCTTTTGGAAAATCTTCTGTTAATTGTTTTATTCTATTTGTTAATTCGTTTATTGTATTTTTAGTTTCAGTTTCTAAATATTTTTCATTAGTTAATAATGGAATTGTTTGACGAGTTTTATTAAGTAAATTTACGAATTTTTCTTTAACCTGATTTTTCAAATCAGGTGAGTTTTGTATTTCAATTATTTTGTCACTTATATTTATGTTTTCACGTTTAATAAGAGCAGTACTTTTATGACTTCTTTCTTCTATTGGGAAAAGATACTTTAAGGATAGTAAAGATTCATTAACTTTAGCAACTTGACAGAGTTCATTTGCAGATTTTGGATAGAATGATTTTGCTATATCCCACGAATAATAAAGCCAAGTAAATAATAGAAAACTAGTTCCAACTATAACCCAATGTATTCCACCTTTAGCTCTTTCAGGATTTCCAAAAACCGCGTCGGTTTTTTCAGTTTTTATTAATTTTTGTCCATAAAGGATAGAACCAATAACTGCAAAAATTATTAAAAAAGTAACAATTCCTGTAATCATCTTTAATTTTCTTTACCCATTATTTCTTCCTCCATATCCCAAATCATTGACAGAATTTCTTCTCTTTTAGTGACGAATTCTTTGTTATTTTTTATTTCTCTTAGATCTTCTTTTAAACCCAAAGATGCAAATGGAAGTTTATATTCTTTATGTATTCTTCCTGGTCTAGGAGCCATCACGTATGCTCGCTCACCTAATAATAAAGCTTCTTCAACTGAGTGAGTAATTAAAATAATAGTTTTTCCAGTTTCTTTCCAAATTTTTAAAACTAACGACTGCATTTTTTCTCTTGTTAATGCATCTAATGCTCCCAAAGGTTCATCCATTAAAATTAGATCAGGATCATTTATTAAACATCTTGCAAGAGCCACTCTTTGCTGCATTCCGCCAGATAATTGATAAGTAGGAGTATTTCCAAAACCTTGTAAACCAACTATATCGAGCCACTCTTCAACTTTTTTTGCAGTTTGTTAATAATTCACCTTTTTTTAGTGTAAAACTTATATCTTTAAGCGCATGAACAGTTTCTCCTTTAAGAGATTTAAAAATCATGTTTACATTTTGAGAAACTAGATCGCTCATAAAAATAATATATTAGAATTTCTGTCAAAAAAATAGGCACCAATTTATTCAATTGGCGCCTATTTAATTTTTTATTTTGGCTCTTTGTTCAGAGACTGATTACATAGGTAGATAACTAGTATCAACTACTTTAGAGTAATCTTTAAGAGCTGGGTTTTCGGAAGTAGCAAACATGTTACCCATAACCTCTAGGTAAGTCATAAGTATACCACCTTTATTCAGATACTTAGCTTTCATCGTTGCTGCATCTGGAAATTCGAAACCACCCATTTGCTTTTTAGTACCAGCAAGATCCATAGCTGCATCTTTAGCGATAACAGCCATATCAGATTTTCCTGAATTGTATCTTGCATTTGCTTCGTGCGTTACTTCTACGAAAGTTCTAACCATTCCTGGGTTCTCTTTTAAGAATTTGTTAGTTACTGAAGTAATATCAATACCAGCAATACCAGCATCTTGAGCTTCTTTAACAGTTAGTAATGAAGCACCTTTTTCTTTAGCTGCTGCGATAGATTTACCACCGAATAAACATGCCATAGCTACGTCACCGCTAACAAATGCTGCAGATCCGTCTTCTGGAGCCATATCAACAACTTTCATTTTAGAAATATCAGCTCCTACAACTCTCATTGTTTCTTTAAAAACATAGTCAGCCATAGTTCCTAAAGGAACTGCAACTTTTTGACCATCTAATTTAGTAGAAGCATTTCCTTTATCAATACCTTGAGCTGCAACACAAGTAGTTCCGCCCATTCCATATACAACTGCGATATCTACAAGTTTGATTGCAGCTTTAGCGTTAACAGCATTTACAAAAGGTGTTAAACCTTGTGAGTAAGAGATATCAATATCTCCAGACAACATAGCTTCAGTCATCTCTCCACCTGTCGCAAAGTTTGTCCATTTAACAGGAACTCCTAAAGCATCATCAAAAGTCTTTTTAACTTTTGCTTCTTGATTTGGAGTTGCCCATTCTAAGAAGAATGCTACTCTTACTTGATTAGCAGCTGCAAAAGCAGATACTGATAAAGTTAAAGCAACTATAGCTCCTAAGAATAAACTTATTATTTTTTTCATTATTTTCCTCTCAATAATTATTAAGCTTAAGGGCTGTATTTAAAA
>LUQU01000008.1 GCA_001628005.1 SAR86 cluster bacterium REDSEA-S09_B4 | reverse complement strand
GAAGACGGATTCCTTTTTATCAAGGACAGAATTAAAGATATTGTTATCAGAGGAGGAGAAAACATAGCTTGTTTAGAGATAGAAGCAGTCTTAGCAGAGCATCCCGCAGTTTCGGAAGCATCTGTTTTTGGAGTTCCTGATGAACGCCTGGGAGAGAGTTTGGCTACAAGAATTGCGTTAAAGTCGGGAAAGACAGCTACTGAAGCTGAAATTTCTTCTTTCCTAGAAGAGAAAATTGCTAAATTCAAGATACCTTCCTATATGTGGTTTCAAGAAGAAGAGCTACCAAGAATTGCTTCAGGGAAAACTGCAAAAAAACAAATGCGAGAAGAAGCAATAAAAGAGTTAGGCTTGGAATAAGGTAAGGAAAGATGCAAGTAAAAGATAAAAGAGTAGTAGTAACAGGTGCGGCCAGTGGAATAGGCAAGGCATTGTCAGTAGCTTTTCATAAAGCAGGCGCTCAATCAGTAGTTGCTGTGGATATGAATATTGAAGGTGCTGAAGAGACTGCAAAAGACGTTAATGGAATAGCAGTTGAAGCCAATGTGGGTCAGGAACCGGATATTATCAGAGTCATTGAGAAAGCAAATGAACTGTCAGGTGGTATAGATATATTTTGCTCAAATGCAGGAATTGGGGGAGTGCCTGGCTTTTTGAATGTTAAGAACGAAGACTGGCAAAATATATGGGAAGTAAATGTTTTGTCACATATATTTGCTGCAAGAAATGTTCTCCCTCAAATGCTTGATAGAGGTGAGGGTTATTTAATGAGCACAGCTTCAGCAGCAGGGTTATTAACTCAAATCGGCTCTGCAGGATATTCAGTAACCAAGGCAGCTGCTGTTAGTTTTGCTGAATGGTTAAAAATTACTTATGGTTCTAAAGGAATTGGGGTGTCATGTTTATGTCCACAGGCCGTAAAAACCGCAATGACTGCTGGAGGACCTGGCGTAGCAGGAATAGATGGAATGATAGAACCAGAAGAAGCAGCAGAAGATGTATTGGATGCAATTGAAAAAGATAGATTCTTAGTGACTCCACACGCTGAAGTTCTTGAATACGTTAAAAGAAAAGGAACAGATAGAGATAGGTGGATAAGCGGGATGCAAAGATTGCATGGACGCTTTGAAGAAATGATACCTGATTAAAACTAGTCTTTACTTAGACTTAAGTCACTTTATTATTTAATTATCTTTGTAAATTTTTATAGTTTTAGAAATTTCTCTCGTTTTATAACCCCTAGCCATGGCTTTGGTATTAAATACTGCTGATATATTTCCATATGAATCTATTGAAATAATACCTCCTTCTGCACCTGATTCAGTTAATTTATGCACTACAGAGTTACTTGAATCTTCAAGAGAAAGACCAGAATATTCCATTAATTTACAAACATCAGCTGCTGTTAGAAGCCGCATAAAAAATTCTCCATGACCGGTACCAGAAACGGCACACAGTTCATTTTGGGCCCACGTTCCAGCACCAAGAATAGGGGAGTCACCAACTCTTCCTGTCATCTTATTAGTTCTACCACCTGTTGAGGTTGCAGCTGCTAAATTACCATCTTGATCTAAGGCAGCAGCTCCCACCGTTCCTAGTTTTCTATCTTTTTTACTTTTCCTTACTCTGTTTAAATTTTTTTCTGAATAAAAATAGGAAGGGTCTACAAGTTCCACGCCTACTTCTTTAGCAAACTTTTCTGCACCTTTTCCAATTAACATTACATGTTCCGTTTCTTCCATCACCTTTCTAGCTAAAGTAATAGGATTTTTTACCCTACTTACTCCTGCTACAGCACCTCCTTTTCCACTTTTTCCATCCATGATGGAAGAATCCATTTCTTGTGTTTCTATCTCTGTGTAAACAGAGCCTTTACCAGCATTAAACAAAGGAAGGTCTTCTAAGATTATTACTGCTGAAGTTACTGCATCTAAACTAGATCCCCCTTGTTCGAGCACTTCATAGCCTGCTGCTAGGGCTTGATCTATACCACTTTTATAGGAATTGAGAGTACTTTCGTCAAGTCCTGAAAAAGAACCAGCACCTCCATGCACAATTAAACCAAAGTTATTCATATCATCATTTGATTCCACTATGCCAATCAATAGAGAAAGAAATGGAATCAGAATTATTTTAATTATCGACCTTTCCATTCGGGAGCTCTTTTTTCTGCAAAAGCAACAGGACCTTCAACAAAGTCTTCACTTTTTAACAAATCTCCAACGGCAGAATAGTTTCCATTTTGCATTGATTTTTCTAGGTCTGCCTCGTCCAAGCTTTGATAAGCAACCTGTTTAGTAGCTCTTATAGACATTGGCGAACAAGCTTCGATATCTTTAGCCCACTTTCTTGCGGTATCCATTAAATCAGCTTGTGTGACCACTTCATTAACAATGCCTAATTCTTTCGCTTCTGCTGCTCCAACATGCCTACCTGTGAGCATCATACCCATAGCATTTTTCATGCCAATTTGTCTCGGTAGTCTTTGCATGCCACCAGCAAGAGCTGCGAGACCTACTTTTGGTTCAGGGAGTGCAAAGCGAGCGTTATCTGAAGCAATTATTAAGTCACAAGCTAAAGCTATTTCAAAACCACCACCCATAGAAACACCATTTACGGCAGCGATGATGGGTTTATTTAAATCAAATCTACTGGTCAAACCTGCAAAACCTGTAGAAGGCATACCAGATCTATCCCCTCCGGAAGCTTGATATTTAAGATCGTTTCCTGCTGAAAAAGCTCTATCTCCTGCTCCCGTTACAATTCCAACCCAAAGAGCATCATCTTGTGCAAATTCATTCCACACTTCATCAAATTCTTTGTGCGATGGTGGGTGTAAAGCATTCATAACATCGGGTCTGTTTATCGTAACCTCAAGAACATGACCATTTACTTCTGTAGTTAAAAACTCATAATCAGATTTCATTATTCTCTCCTTATTAAAAGAATTAAGAATATCAGTCTATTGGTTTATAGTCATGCCTTCTGAATAAAGAAAGAATATGAAAATAGGTATTCTCCTAACTGATCATGTCATGGATGAGCTTAAAGCGAAACATGGCGATATGGATGATTTTTACAAATATATTTTTAATAAAGTTGACCCTACTATTAAATTAGAAATCTTTGATGTAGTAGAAGGAATTTATCCAAATCATATTGATAATTGTGAAGGATATCTGATTACAGGTAGCAGGTTTAGTGTATACGACCAAATTGACTGGATAATAAAGCTCAAAGAGTTCGTTGTAGAACTTGATCAACTCAAGAAGCCTTTAATAGGTGTCTGTTTTGGTCATCAGTTAATAGCTCAAGTTTTAGGCGGGGAAGCAAAAGTAGCAGAGTCCGGCTGGACAGTGGGTAATCAAACTTATGATTTAATAGAAGATATACCCTGGCTAAAAGAAGATATTACTTTATTTACACTGCTCCATAGTCACAAGGACCAAGTTAGCAAGCTTCCCGATAAGGCTACTTTGATTGCTTCTACTGAAAAAGTACCTATAGCTATGTTCGGTGTAGGCGACCATATATTTTCACACCAAGGGCATCCTGAGTTCAAACCAGAATACGTGCATGATGTAGCTACAATAAGGAAAGAGGTACTAGGGGATGAGGTCTATCTTGCAGCTGTAGAAAATCTTAAAAATAAAGTACCTGATAATGAAATGATTGCTAAATGTTGGGTTGATTTCTTTAGGAGAAAGAATTAACGCGGAGGTGTTGTGTTATCTATTGTTATTCTTTCCATTCGTCTTAATTGAGGCCAGTAATCATTATCAGGCTTGTGTATTACTGAGCGGTTATCCCAAAAAGCGATTGAGTTAATCTCCCAAGAAAATCTGCATTGATATTTCTCTTTTTTTATATGGTCACAAAGAAAATCAAGTAATTCAGATGATTCCGAATCAGTTAAAGATTTAATTTTTAAAGTAAACAGGCCGTTAACATAAATAAGTTTTTTACCAGTTACCGGATGCGTACAGATAACGGGGTGCTCAACCGGAGGATTATCTATTAAAGCTTGAGCTAGTTTTTCTCTCCCATACGGTTCCGCCAAGCTTTCTTTAAAGCCATATTCAAAACTATGTATTGCAATCATTGTTTCTAGAGACCTTTTCAAATCTTCAGGTAAATCACTGTATGCAGCTGATAAACTTGCGAAGAGCGTATCGCCACCTTTTTCTGGGATTATTTTTCCAAGTAGAATGCTCCCTAAGGGTGGAATTTTTTTGAAGGTCATGTCCGTATGCCATTTCTCTATTTTTGATGGATTCTTTTCATCATTTTCCAAGATAGTTATTTCAGGAAAACCTTCTATAGTTGGATAAACCGGATGACTTTGTAATTGACCAAAATTTAAAGCAAAAGCTCTGTGTTGTTCTGGAGTAATATCTTGATTTCTAAAAAATATGACTTCATTTTCGGCTAAGGCTTTAGCAATAAAGCTAGTTAATTCTTCATCCAAGGGCTGTTTTAGATCAATATCTGCAATAGTTGCACCCAGTGCAGAGTCTTCTTTAATAATTTTTGCCATATACTAGCCTTTCCATTCTAAAATGAATCCTTAAAAGTAAAAATATTATACGGATTTAAGTCTTTAAAAAGATAGTAAATCAATATATTTTCTGTAACAAAAATGTCATGTATTCATCTCATAATTATGCAATATGAATAAACATATTTTAATTGTAGAAGATGAAAAGGATTTACTCACTACACTAGAATACAATTTTCAAAAAGAAGGTTATAAGACAACGGGTGTAACTTCTGGTAAGGAAGCCATCGAAGCATTACACAACAAGAAGCCTGATTTATTAATACTTGATTTAATGTTGCCAGATATTTCAGGACTAGATGTATGTAAAGAGATTAGAAATAAATCTAACAATGAAGATATTTTTATATTAATGCTTACAGCAAAAGGCGAGGAAGTTGATCGAATAGTAGGTTTTGAGCTTGGTGCAGACGATTATCTAGTAAAGCCTTTTAGTTTAAGAGAATTAAGTTTAAGAGTTTCCTCGCTACTTAAAAGAAGTCGACCTCATTCGTCGAATGAGAAAGTTACTATTGGAGAATTAGAAATAGACATCGCTGCTCACAGAATAATGTTAACTAACAAGGAAATAAGCTTAACTAAAAAGGAATTTGAATTGATAATGCATTTGGTTCAACGTAATGGCAGAGTGCAAACCAGAGAGTATTTACTGAGTCAGATATGGGGCTATACAAGTGATGTGACTTCTAGGACAGTAGATACCCATATAAAAAGACTAAGATCAAAGTTGGGTTTATTCGGTAAAAATATAGAAACAGTTAGGTCGGTAGGCTATCGTTTCAATCATAAAGACTAAATATGAAATTCTTTTCTAAGAAAAAAAAGGATAAAGCTAAAGAAGGGAGTAAAAGTTTGAAACCAGCAGAACCAAGAGACTTATCTCTAGTTCTTGATCTTATGGGAGTTGGATTTCTGGTATTAGATAAGAACGATCGGATTTCTGAAGTAAACCAATCATGCATGAAATTTCTAGAAATTTCCTCTACAGCGATAGGAAGTCCAGGTGTTGAAGTTTTAAAAGCTCATGCATTAGTCCAGCTTTTTAGAGAGGTTAAAAAGGAAGGAAGTTTGGTTGATGAAATAAATGGCCCAATTTCTGGGGGATTAAGTTTTTTAGTTAGCCTTACATATGATCCTGAAAGACAAGAAACCTTAATAGTTCTCTTAGATACAACCAGATTGCATAAACTAGAGTCGGTTAGAAGAGATTTTATTAGTAATTTATCTCATGAACTTCGTACCCCTGTTAGCGTTATTAGAGCAAACTCTGAAGCATTAATTGATGGAGCTCTTGAGGACAAGGAAGCAGCGAAAAATTTTTCCAAAGCTATATTAAAAAACTCCGAGAAATTAACTTATTTATTATCAGATATTTTAAATTTAGCGACAATTGAGTCCGGAGAATATTCTCTTGATATACAAGACATGAATCCAAAGAACTTAATAGAAGAAATAGTAAAGAATATTTCAGAGCAATTTAGTTTAGTGTCAATAAAAGTTGATGTGGATGATAAATTGTTGGTTAAAATGGATCCTCAGGCTTTTGAGCAAGTTCTAACAAATTTACTTGAGAATGCAGCTAAGTACAGCTCAAAAGACATAGAAAATGTTGTCAAAATTCGTTCTAGAAAGATAGGTTCTCTTGTTAGATTTGAGGTCGAAGATAATGGGATAGGAATATCTCCAGAAGACAGAGAAAGAGTTTTCGAGAGATTTTTTCGTGCACAAAATAAAAATACCTTATCCACTTCAGGAACAGGTTTGGGGCTTTCTATTGTAAAGAACCTAGTCAATCTTATGGGAGGATCTGTTGGTAATGAGCAAGCACATCCTGAAGGAACTATATTTTGGTTTTCTTTAAATTCTAGCAATTAAAAAAAACAATTTTGTTGCCAATTTGCAACATAACTGTCACATAATCGATTTATTCTAAACTCTAATTTAGTTACTTTTTAAATTGAGTTTATTAATGAATCTTAAAATATTTTATTGTTTAACAGTCTTAGTTGCTTCGTTATCTTTATCAGCTGAAACTACCTTCTACGGTAAATTATGGATAACAGCTGAATATGAAAACAATAATGTAAAGTCTGAATCTGATCTTGTAAGTAATGCTTCGAGAATTGGATTTAAAGGTGATTTAGAAGCTGGAAATAAATTGTCAGTGATTTATCAACTTGAATATGAAGTAGATCCAGTTGATGGAACAGCAGATGAATCTAAGGGAAGATCTTTAAAACAACGTAACAGTTTTATGGGATTAAAAGGTTCTTATGGAACTCTTTTTTTAGGAACTCACGATACAGCATTTAAAAAATCCGTATCAAAAATTGATCTTTTTAATGATCTTGCTTCCGATATAAAAAATATTTTACATGGCGAAAACCGCATGAATGACTTTGTTGGTTTTACAACACCAACTTCAGAAAGAGGATTGTCCGCTACCTTGAATGTCATAAGGGGTACAGAGGATTTAAATAATAATAAATTAGGAGATCATCTTTCTTACTCGCTCAATTACAGAGGAGAAAATTTCTATGCTGCAATCGCATTAGATTCAGACGTAAAGGGTTATGACAGCACTAGGTATTCAATACGTATACCTAGAGATATTTATAACTTTGGAGTTATTTACCAACAATCCAAAAAAATCAGTACTAATAAGTCTGATAATGGTTTCGTTATAAATGCTTCTAGAAAGATAGGAACTAAAGGGGAGTTAAAAATTCAGTTAGCAGAATCAGATATGAAATTGCCTGAAGGCAGGCAGTCAACTTATGGTTACGACTATAAGCTCAATAAACAATTTAAAATCTTTTTCTTTTACACAGACCTTTCAACAGCTAATTTTGCCAAAGAAAAGGAAGTAGCAGCTATAGGATTTGAATTGAAATTTTGACATCTATTTTTATTTTTGTAACTGAATTGTCACAATAAAAGTTTTTAATAGAAGTAAGAAGGAATACATATGAACCAGAAAAGAACATTATCAGAGTTAATAAGTAAATCTCCATTCGGGCCTATACAGGTTCATATGGAAAAGAGTAAACAGTGTGCTGAAGAATTATTAGTTTATCTAGATGCGGCCACATCTAATGACTGGGACAAAGCTACCACAAGCAGACAAAAGATAATTCAACTGGAAAAAGATGCGGATGAGCTAAAAGCTGAAACAAGGGACCTTTTACCTAAAGGTTTATTTTTATTTGTGCCAAGAGGGGACTTATTAGATCTCATAGGTTTAGCAGATGAAATTCCAAATACAATAAAAGATGTTTCAGGATTGATGTACGGAAGAAAAATGATAATTCCGTCTCAAATATCAACTTCCTTTAAGGAATTTTCAACTGAAGCTGTTTCTGCAGTTACTACAGCTTCTGCTGCAATTGATCAATTAACTGAGGTTTCTCGATTGGCCTTTGGGAGTAAAGCATCTACAGAGTTAGATAAAATTATTTCAAGTCTAGATTCGCAAGAAAGAGAGATTGATCAACTAGAAGTAGTAGTCCGACAACAACTCTTTGATATTGAAAAAGATTTGCCACCTGTGGATGTCATGTTCCTCTACGACGTTATCAACAAGATAGGTGAGCTGGCTGACAGAGCAGAACAATTAGGACACAGACTTACGTTAATAACAGTTAGATAAATAGGAGATTTATTGAATGGAAATTATTTTAGAGTACGGATCATTCTTATTAATCACAGGCTGTGTGTTTGGTTTCTTTATGGCATGGGGAATAGGAGCAAATGATGTTGCTAACGCCATGGGAACCTCAGTTGGAGCAAGAGCTTTAACGCTTTTTCAAGCAATTTTAGTAGCCTGTATCTTTGAATTTGCTGGAGCTTATTTAGCTGGTGGCGAAGTAACCTCTACTATCAGAAAAGATATCATCGATCCCAATATACTGTCGGGATCTCCTGATTTACTTGTGTACGGTATGCTCTCATCTTTATTAGCTGCTGGTACATGGTTATTGATAGCCTCTTATAAAGGTTGGCCTGTTTCAACTACCCATTCAATTGTGGGTGCTATTGTGGGATTTGCAGCGGTTGGTATAAGTATGGATGCAGTTGTATGGAATAAGGTAACTGCAATTGTCTCTAGCTGGGTCGTCTCTCCTTTAATGGCAGGAACAATTTCCTTTTTGATCTTTAAAAGTGTTCAAATTTTAATTCTTGATACTGAGGATCCTTTTGCTAATGCAAAGAAATTTGTACCAGGTTACATGTTTTTAGTTGGATTTGTCATTGCGATGGTTACTTTCCTGAAAGGGTTAAAGCACGTCGGCTTAGATCTTTCATTTCAACAAAGTCTACTTTTTTCATCAGCTTTTGGGGTAGTAATAGCTCTTCTTGGAACTGCCTTTTTAAAAGGAGTTGATAATTCCTCAAAACAAAGAGGAGATGTAGTTTTTGATGGAGTGGAAAGAGTATTTGCAGTTCTGATGGTATTTACTGCATGTGCCATGGCTTTTGCTCACGGCTCTAACGATGTAGCCAATGCTGTAGGTCCTTTAGCTGCTGTCGCTAACATAGTCCAATCTGGAGGAGAAATAGCAGCAAAATCTTCCATGCCATGGTGGATATTATTATTAGGTGGGTCAGGCATAGTAGCTGGTTTAATCATGTTAGGTTATAGAGTTATAG
Source organism: SAR86 cluster bacterium REDSEA-S09_B4 (assembly GCA_001628005.1). Taxonomy (GTDB): domain Bacteria; phylum Pseudomonadota; class Gammaproteobacteria; order Magnimaribacterales; family Magnimaribacteraceae; genus AEGEAN-183. The sequence continues at coordinate 11,139 of LUQU01000008.1, read as the reverse complement.
AAACAGTAGGTAGAAATATTACTGAATTAACACCAAGCAGAGGTTTTGCGGCAGAGCTTGCTGCTGCCACTACAGTTGTTTTAGCTTCAGGAACTGGGCTACCCATTTCAACTACCCATACATTAGTAGGTGCAGTACTTGGTGTAGGCCTTGCTAGAGGAATTTCGGCAGTAAATGCTAGGGTGGTAGGTAAAATTATATTATCTTGGATAATAACTCTTCCAGTTGGAGCAGGGCTTTCCATCCTATTTTTCTTTATTTTTAAAGCAATCTTTAGCTAGTAAGTTCATCCTAAAGCCAGGTTTAAAACATATTAATTAATAACCTAAAAGATAGGCTGAAACAAATGGACTTGTTTCAGCTTTTAATTACATAAAATTCTTCTTAAAATCCATTAAATGAGGAAACGAACTGCCTTTGTAATTTATATCTCCTTTATTTTAATTTTATTATTTATTTTTCCCATGAGGGGAGTTGTGTCTTTGGTAGACGATAAGGACAAAATGAGAATAAATTCAATAGAAGGGTTTTGGTGGAAAGGAAGTCTACAAGGGGTTGCTCTAGAAAAAAGATCTTTAGGTGATATTAAAATAGCTTTTTCACCTATATCTCTTATAAAAACTAAATTTGCCTTTAACCTAGCTGTGAAAGGTCCAGAAGTAGACCTCAAAGGCATTGTTGGGTTTACAGTCAATGGAAATATTTTTATAGAAAATACAAATCTAACCATTAACCCAAAAATTGAAGTGCAGTCTGGAAAAGCTGTTTTTCAGAATGTTTCTAATATTCGGGCAAATATTAAATCTCTATACTTCAACGATAACAAATGCATAAGTGCTGATGGAAGCGGTACTGGGGAAATGATAGATGTATTTGGATTACTCTCTCAAAACCTGCAAATAAATCTTGAACTAGATTGCAAAGATGATTTATTTGAAATTAGCTTCCAGTCAAACCCTGAAAATGTGCTTGAAGGAGAAGTTGTTATAAAACCTAATTTAGAATATAACTTAGAAGCTAGATCAAAAAGGTTAAGTAATAAAATTATTGAAGCCACAAAATTAAACTTCAAAAAGGAACCTTCCTTTAAGATATCTGGTAGGCTGGACGAGTTATAGAAAGTTTATTAAGAGTATGTGTGGAAGATTTGCATTAAGAAATCCTCAGCCGGTAAAAAACCAATTTCATCTAGAAACCCTAGAGCCTCAATACAATATTTGTCCTGGTACAAAGATTCTTGTTGTAACAGACCATCCGCAGTTTATAAACTGGGGCTTTACTCCCTATTGGGCAAAAGAACCGTTTAATCTAATTAATGCCAGAGGAGAGTCTCTTTGGAAGAAACCATCGTTTAGGAATTCTAGTAGATGTCTCATTCCAGCTGATGGATGGTATGAGTGGCGAGAGGAAGAAGGTCAAAAGATTCCTTACTTTCATCACTTGGGTGAACATAGTTTCTGTTTTGCAGGAGTGTATGGAGGTTATAGGGGCGAGGTGGGCTGCGCAATTGTAACCCTTGAAGCAACAGAAAATTTAAAACCTATACATAGTAGGATGCCAGCAATTCTTGATAAAACTTCCTACGATGATTGGATTCAAGGAACCGAAGAGGATGTTTATGACCTCAGCATTTCAGAAAAAATTGATTTCTATCAAGTTTCTACAATAGTTAATAACCCCTCAAATAATGTTAAAGACTGCTGTTTGCCTTTAATTAGTGGCTAAGTAAGCTTTAACTGCCTTCTTACCTTCCGTTACATATCTCGGACTTACACAGTTCTCTTCATTAAAACCTATAGCAAGGGTCGCTATGCATAATTGAGAAGCGATATAAACTCTGTCAGTAGATATGGTAAGTTCCTTTTTTGAAAGGATTTCATAAATATTTGCAGCTAATAATCTTTTATTATGCAAACTTGTCGTTTTAGAAGTTGGAAAGGAATCTAAATAGAATAAAAGATTTGCACATGCTTTATTCTGGTTAAGGTAGATGCTTAGAAGATCAATAAATAAATTAAAATACCAATCCACTTCTTTAATTAAAGCAGAGTCAGTATTCTTCCTATAAAGAGCATTAAAATTTAATAAGTGCCTTTCTGACAATCCGTAAAAAAGAGCCTCAGTGCTTGGAAAAAGTTTATAAAGTGATGGTCTTTTCATATTAGCAGCTTTAGATACTTCCTGAATACTCACAGCATGAATACCTTCTTCTATAAGGATTTTTTCTACTGTGTCTAGAATCTTCTGATACCTTTCTAAACTTCTTTTTTGTTTAGGTTTATTGGGAATTAGTTGTTCAACACTCATCAAAGAAAATTTTTTTTAAACACTGTAGACTTAATTTAGCAACTCAACAAATACCTATGAAAAATTTATTACAAAGCTTATTACTTTTCTTTTTATTTATTTCATTTACAGCTTCAAGCAGTATAGATGAAAACGAAAAATTCTTATCTTTTCTTGAACAAGAATGGCAATGGGAATTAGCTCAAAATCCTGTTTACGCTACTAAAATGGGGGTTAAAGGATTTGAAACTCAATGGCGAGATGATTCTCTTAAAGGCATTAAATTAAGAGAAGCTCACATTCAAAATTCCTTTGTAGAACTTAAAAAATTTGATCTCAATAGTCTTAACAAGACAAATCAATTGAATTTAAGGCTTTATACGCAACTGACGCAGACGGCTCTTAGTATCAGCGAATACAATCGTTATTTATTTCCATTTAATCATCGAGGCGGAGTCCAATTAGCTCATGAAGCTGTAGAAAGCTTACCTCTTAATACAGCAGAAGATTACAGGTTTTGGATTGAACGTCTTAAAAACTTAGATAAAAGAATTGAACAAACTATCTCTATTGCACGATTAGGATTGGAAAAAAACTATAAAGCTCCCAGGGTATTAATGAAAAGAGTTTATCGACAAATTAAAATACAGAGCAAACAAAACATAGAAGATAATCCTTTCTATCAAGTTTTTAAAGAATTGCCATCTACTATTCCTTTAGAGGAACAAAAGGCACTCAGAAAAGATGCAAGGAAAACTATAAAAGAAGAAATAATTCCATCTTACAAATTACTTGAAGATTTTTTTAAAACTGAATATTTACCTCAAACACGACTTACTGTTGGTCTTTACGATACCCCTAAGGGTAAAGAACTGTATGAACAATTAGCAAAATCTTTCACCACCACCAATCTAACACCAAAGGAAATACATAATATTGGCTTAGGCGAGGTTGCAAGGATAAGAGGTGAAATGGAAGAGGTAATTAAGGAAGTAAAGTTTGAAGGTACCTTTAAAGAATTTTTAGTATTTTTAAGAGAAGATAAAAAGTTTTATTACGATACCGCTGAAGAATTATTTGAAGGGTATTTGGCTGTTTCAAAGAGAATAGATCCAGAGCTAGTAGCCTTGTTTGGTAAATTGCCGCGAACACCCTATGGATTAAGACCAATTCCTATGGAATCAGCACCGGACACAACCACTGCTTATTACATGCCTCCTGCACCGGGAGGGTTAAGGCCTGGGTACTATTATGTAAATTTGTACAAACCAGAAACAAGACCTAAATTTGAAATGGAGGTTTTATCTGTCCATGAGGCTGTTCCTGGACATCATCTTCAAATATCACTTGCTATGGAAAAAGAAGATATGCCGATGTTTAGAAGGGTAAGCCCTTACACAGCTTTTGTAGAAGGATGGGGTTTGTATAGTGAAAGCTTAGGTTATGAATTAGGACTCTATACTGATCCTTATTCAAAATTTGGACAACTGACTTATGACATGTGGAGGGCAGTACGTTTAGTTGTCGACACAGGCATGCATTATTTTGAGTGGGAGAGACAGCAAGCTATAGATTTCTTTTTAGAAAATGCAGCAAAGTCGGAACTGGATATTGTAAATGAGATTGATCGGTATATCGTGATGCCCGGTCAAGCGCTTGCTTATAAGATAGGGCAAATGAAGTTTGCAGCTCTTAAAGAAAAAGCAAAAAAAGATCTAGGAGTTAAATTTGACGTAAGGAAGTTTCATGATTTAGTTCTAAGTGAAGGAGCTATTCCTCTAAATGAATTAGACACATTAGTTGAAAACTATATTCGTTTAGAAAGTGAAAAAGATTAATCATGGCTTAAATCTTACTCTCCTAGGAGGGGTGGCTTTGCTTGTTATAGGAAATTCACCTGCAACTCTTTTACCTTTTATCGTTGGAACCCTTGAAGATGGGTTTAATCTAGACAAACAAACAACGGGCTCAATTGTTTCGACAGAACTAATCGCCATGTCTTTAAGTGCAATATTTTTTGGTTCCTTGGCAAGTAAAATTAATCTTCGTTTATCTGCTATTCTTGGTTCCGCCGTTGTAGTAGTAGGTTATTACATCTGCTCTCTAATTAATGACATAGAAGTACTAAGGTTAATAAGAGGATTTTCAGGTTTAGCCAGTGGACTTTTAATCGCATCGGGTCATAGAGTTTTAGCAGCTTCAGATAACCCTGAAAGAGCCTACGCAGCTTTTACTTTCTTAATTAGTGTAACTGGTGCCTTGTTTTTATTTTTAGCCGGTATCGTATCTGAGAAAGGAGGTTACACGTCCTTGTTTAGTACTTTTAGTCTAATTTTTATCTTTATTTTTCCTCTAACACTGTTGGCTCAAGCAACAAATAAAAGCACTTCTATTGAGAAGGTTGATACTCAGGATTCAAACAACAATAAATTATTCTTTTTGATTATAGTAGGAGTCATTTTCTTTGCTATTCCTTCAGGTGGTATGTGGGCTTTTGTAGAAAGATTAGGAGTTCAGATAGGAATATCACAATACGATATAGGAAAAGTAACAGCCTATTCCTTGTTAGCGGGAGTATTCGCACCCGTAGTAGTTTGGTTATTTGGGGACAGGTTTGGAAGAAAAAATCCTATTACCATCTCCTTGATCATAATCCTTCTCAGTTTGACCTATATTTTAAAAACAATGGATTTTAATTCCTACCTTATTGGAAATATTACTTGGAATTTTTTCTATATGGTTGTTGTCATTTTTGTTTTAGCAGCAGCAGCAAAGTTGAGTCCAAATGGGAAATTAGCTTCTTGGTTGAATGCAACTACTTTATTCTCTCAAGCATCAGCGCCAATAATTTTTGGTTCTATTTTAAACAACCTTTCTTTCCCTAACCTATTGCCTTATCTGGTGGCTTCTATCTGTATATCTTTATTCTGTATCGCTTTAACCAGAGATAAGTTAAACCAATAGGTAGGAACTATTTATTGGGAATTTGAAAGTTTATAATAACTAAATGAAACAAACTAACACCCTTAACCTAGAAAATTTTTGGATTCCTTTTACAGCAAATAAAGCATTTAAAGAAGAGCCTAGACTATTAGTTGAAGCTAAAGGAATGTTTTATAAGTCAGAAGATGATAGGCAAATTCTAGATGGCATAGCCGGATTGTGGTGTTGTAATGCGGGTCATTGTCATCCTCACATAGTTAAAGCCGTCCAAGATCAGATAGCAACTATGGATTATGCTACGGCTTTTAATATGTCACACCCTAAAGCCTTTCAGTTAGCAGAAAAGATTTCAGAAATAACACCAAAAGGATTAGATAGAATTTTTTTCGGTAATTCTGGATCAGAAGCTGTTGACACAGCCTTGAAGGTTGCAGTTGCTTATCACGTAAGCAGAGGAGAGGGCCAGAGAACAAGGTTTATAAGCAGAGAGAAAGGCTATCACGGTGTAAATGTAGGCGGTACTTCTGTCGGGGGTATTCCAACAAACAGAAAATCCTTCGGCGCACTGCTTTCAGGAACAGATCACTTACCGCATACATGGAATCCTAAGGAAATGGCCTTTTCAAAAGGACAGCCAACTTGGGGACTTCATTTAGCAGAGGAACTTGAATCTATATTAACTCTACAAGATGCCTCAACCATAGCGGGTGTAATTATAGAACCCGTCGTGGGTTCTGGAGGAGTAATAGTACCGCCGGAAGGGTATTTAGAAAGAATAAGAGAAATTTGCGATAAGCATGGAATCTTACTTATTTATGACGAAGTAATAACTGGTTTTGGAAGAATTGGTCATGCTTTTGCAGCCAAAAGATTTAATGTAACTCCAGATATTATTACGATGGCTAAGGGATTAACTGGGGCTGCAATACCGATGAGTGCGACGGCTTTTAAAACAGAAATTTACGATGAAATCGTAAATGGCCCTGATGCAGTAATAGAACTTTTCCACGGCTATACCTATTCTGGTCATCCAGTAGCAGCTGCTGCAGGACTGGCTACATTAGAGGTGTATGAGAATGAAGGACTATTTGATAACTCTTTAAAAATGGAGCCCGTCTTTCAAGACAGTTTACATAGCTTAAAAGATGAAAAATACATCATAGACATTAGAAATATTGGCTTAATGGGCGCTATTCACTTTGGTTCCGAAGACGGTAAGACAGCAGTAGAAGTTGCTTCAAAAGTCTTTAAGTTTTGCTATGAGAATAATGTTCTAGTTAGATTCTCCGGTGAATTTATTGTTCTCTCTCCTGCGTTGATCGTAGAGGAAGAGCAAATCAAACTAATAATTGAAACAATTAGACAGGGAATTCAAAGTTTAAATTAAATGTCTGTTTCGTCTGAATGGTTTGAAGAAGCCATAAAAGAAACTGCTAAATCTAAAACACTAGATTTAGATGGAATCAGGATTAATTATTTGGTGTGGGGTGATGAGAGTAAACCCGGCTTATTTTTAATTCATGGCTACAGTGCACACGCACATTGGTGGGATTTTATAGCACCCAGCTTTTTAGAAGACTATTGTGTAGTTGCAATTGATTTATCTGGCATGGGAGATAGTGATCATCGTCAGAATTATTCACAAGCATTGTACGGAGAAGAAATCAAAGCAGTCTGTGATGATATGAATTGGGATTCAGCTGATTTTCTAGCACATAGCATGGCAGGACCCATATCGGTTAAAGCTGCTTCGACATATCCAGAATTGTTTAAATCGTTATTTCTTTTGGATTCCATCATAATAGTGCCGCCAGATAAAGCTCGGTCTTTCTCAGGTCGAGGTTCAATGGTAAGAACAGACTTTGTTTATGAAGATCTAGATTCTGCTATTGAAAGTTTTAGATTAATTCCTCCGCAACCTTGTAGACACGATTTTCTCTTAAAACATATCGCCTTAAATTCTTTTAAAGAGACCGAAGCGGGGTGGATGCTTAAATCTGATGGATTGATCATGAAAACCTATCAGTATGAGGATTTAACAGATGTTTTTATGAACATAAAATGTCCAATTTATCTAGTATATGGTTTAATGAGCCAGATTTTTTCTCAAGAGATTTTAGAATACACAAAGTATGTAGGAAATATATCTGAGGAAGCTGTAATAGGTATTCCAGGCGCTATGCACCATTTATTCATAGATGAGCCAATAGTTTTTGTGGAAGAAATTAAGAAACTGTTAAAAAAATAGGAGTTAGTTAATGAGCAAAGGACCAGCCAAAACAATAGCTGATATCACTAAAGGTTTCGCGAAACATCAGTACATTTGTAGTGAACAAATTTCTACAGCAGTTTATTTAGCAAATGAGTTAGAAAAACCTATTCTAATAGAAGGGCCTCCGGGAGTAGGAAAGACTGAACTTGCTAATACCGCAGCGCTTTACTATAAAAAAGCGCTTTTACGACTCCAATGTTACGAAGGTTTGGATGAAACCAAGGCATTGTATGAGTGGCGTTACGGAAAACAATTACTTTACACTCAAATCCTAAAAGAACAGATGCAAGAAGTACTAGAGGGTGCTAAAGGCCTGAAGGATTCACTTGATAGATTAATGGAGTTTGAAGATATTTTCTTTTCAGAACAATTTCTTGAATCCAGACCGTTGTTAAAGTCATTAACTTCAAGTGAAGGAACAGTTTTATTAATTGATGAAGTTGATAAAGCAGATGAAGAGTTTGAAGCACTCTTGTTAGAAATATTATCTGAATTCCAGGTTTCAATTCCAGAATTGGGAGTGAAGAAAGCTGTGGTTAAACCTTTGGTTATTTTAACTAGTAATAACAGTAGAGAAATTGGAGATGCTCTTAAGAGAAGGTGCTTGCATTTATATATACCTTTTCCTGATGCCAAATTAGAAAGAGAAATAATTCAAGCGAGAGTTCCAGAAATCAGTAAGAATCTACAGATTCAATTGGTTGATTTTGTTCAAGGACTTAGAGAATTAGATTTGAAGAAGCTTCCTGCAATAAGTGAAACAATTGATTGGGCTAAAACCCTCATTCTTCTTAATGCTGATGAGTTAAGTCAAGAATTAGCAAAAAGTACATTAAATGTACTTCTGAAACATCAGCAAGACATAGATGTTGTTCAGAAAGAGGTGCCACGATTAGTCATGGCTTCTGACGGCTAAACTTTATGGAACGAGTCTTAACAGATTTTGTTAAAACCCTTAGAAATGTAAATATTAGGGTATCGCCTGCAGAAACTCTTGACGCAACGGAAGTAATAGAGAAAGTAGGTTACGATGATAGAGAGCTTCTTAAAAACACTCTATCGTTAGCACTTTCTAAAACACCCAGCGAAAAGGAGAAATTTGATACTTGTTTTGATGATTTTTTCAGAGAAAAATTATCAAGCGATGAAACTCCAGTTAGAGAAGTTCCTGATTTACCTACAGATCAAACTGCTAATTCAGACTTAGCACAACATCTTCTTTCTGACAGCTATTCAGATATCGAGTTATCAATTTCAAAAGCGGGAGAAGAAGCAGAAATCCGAGAAATAAAATATTTTACGCAAAGGGCTGTTTTTTCAAGACGAATACTAGACATCATGGGAGTAGGTAAACTTGAAGAAGAACTTAGTTTGTTAGGGCAAGCCAATAAAGATGGGCTGCCCTCAGACTTTGAACAGAAATTAAGAAATGAGCTTACTCATCTTAGGGAAAGGGTATCTGATTATGTTCAACAACAGTTTCTAATGCATGGTGATGTAACCGGAGAACAATTAAGGGAACAGGTATTTAAATCTATGAATATGGGTCAGATCGATAGATCTTACCTACATGAAGTCCACTCTCTAGTTCGAAGAATGGCAAAAAAGCTAGCTAACATGCACTCTAGAAGAAAGAAAAATTTCCGGAGAGGGAAGTTAGATATAAGAAAAACTATTCAGGACAACTGGGTTAATCAAGGCATTTTATTCAATTTAAGATGGTCTTATAAGAAAGTAGATAGACCTAAGATATTGGTTATTTGTGATGTCAGTGGATCAGTGGGTGCTTATGCTCGTTTTATGCTGATGTTCCTTTTTAGTTTAACTGAAGTAGTCTCAAAAATTAGAGCTTTTGTTTTTTCGTCTCATCTAGGCGAGGTTACAGATAAATTTAAAGGCGGTAATTTAGAAGATTCAATTGAGTCCGCTCTTTCCAAGTATGGAGGAGGATCTACAGATTATTCTCACGCATTTTCAGATTTTGTTAGTCTTTGCATAGACGAAATAGACAAAAAAACCACCGTGGTTATCCTGGGAGATGCTAGAAATAATTTTGGGCCTGAAAAAGCTGAACTCTTAAAGTCTGTATATGAGAGATCAAAACAAGTCTACTGGTTAAATCCGGAAGGTAAGTATCGTTGGAATACCGGAGACTCTGTCATGAACACTTATTCAGCGTATTGCACTAAGGTTTTTGAATGCGGTACTTTAGAGCAATTGGAAAGAGTAATATCTACTCTTTTAAAGACTGCTATATAATTTTAACTAACTGTTAAAATATTCTTTTAAAAACGGTGATAAATTATGAAAACAATTAAAAGTTTTTTTCTAGTATTAGCTTTGCTAATCAATGTACCAAATCTACTCTCACACAGTTTGAAGGAGTCCATAGAAAGCCAAGACAGAACGCCACAGTTCACTACAAGGGATGTTTATAGGCATCCTTATGAAACCCTTACCTTTTTCAATATTCAACCTGATATGACCGTAGTTGAGTTAAATCCGGGAGGAGGGTGGTACACAGAAATTTTAGCTAATTATATTCATTATCCAGGGACCCTAATCGCTGCTCAAGGCAGCTACTATATGGATGGTTTTAAAAAGAAGATGGACAGTGATCCAATGTTTGGAAGAGTGGAGATCGTAAGTTTAAGTTCAAATTTAGCTGAACCAAATAGTGTTGATGCGATTGTAACGTTTAGAAATTTACATAATTGGTTAGGACCACAGATGGATTCTATCTTCAAGAGTTCCATGGTTGCATTGAAGCCGGGAGGGATATTTGGAGTGGTTGAACATAGAGCGAATCCAGGAACAAGTCTAAAAGCGATGAAGAGCAGTGGCTATGTAACGGAAGCTCATGCTATCGAAGTAGCTCTAAATAATGGGTTTGAGCTTGTCGCAAAATCTGAAATAAACGCTAATTCAAAAGATACAAAAGATCATCCAAAAGGGGTTTGGACTTTACCTCCACGTTTACGGCTGGATGAAGTGGACAGAGAAAAATACCAATCTATAGGAGAAAGTGACAGGATGACACTTCTCTTCAGAAAACCGTTATAAGAATAAAAACAGCGGGGATAATCAGTCTTATCCCCACTGTTTTATGAAGTTAACCTAAAAGTTTACTCTTTGAGGTAAGTTTAATCTTTCGAGGTTTCTTTTCATCAGGGATAATCCTTTCCAACCCTACATAGAGCATGCCATTTGATAAAGCAGCTCCCTTTATTTCCATATCATCAGAAAGAACAAACTTTTTAACAAAATCTCTAGCTGCCAGACCTTGATGAAGAAGCCCATCACCAGCTTCTTTTGGTCTATTGCCTTTAATAGTTAAAGTTTCCTCTACTAATTCAATATCTATATCTTTATCCTCAAAACCAGCAACTGCCAGTTCAATAGCATATTGATCTTCAGATATTTTTCTTATGTTGTAAGGTGGATAGTTAGTTTCTTTAGCTCTGGAACTAGCTAGTAGTTCCAAGGTATCAAAAGTTCTATCGAACCCAACAGCAAATGGAGAGATGTCTCTCCAAATTGAATCAAAAGTTGTATTTAACATTTTTTACTCCTTATTTAAGCAAGTTATTATTTAATTTACGTAGGCCCCTAAGGCACCTACACTATATATATTGAGG
>LUQU01000079.1:2027-3033 GCA_001628005.1 SAR86 cluster bacterium REDSEA-S09_B4 | reverse complement strand
CACCTACTTCATAGACAAATTACCTGAAAACATAGGACTGTACATGATGCTTACTGCTACTCAACTCAATGCAGCTGACACTCAATTGGTGGGTCTGACTAATAATTACATATCTGTAAAGACTAAAGATTCTTTTGAAAAAGAAATTACTGAACTTGACTGGTCTAATGATCTTCAAAAAAACTCTGAAATACTTGACTTATGCATTCAAAATTTTAAAGAGAAGCCTCTTTCAAAAGAAGGATTTCCTGAATCTCAACTTGAGTCCAGGTTAGAAACAGTTCAAGCATTAATGAGTGCAGATAACCTTGTAGACATAACAAAAAAAATATTGACCAACTCTACTCAAGATGAATGGTTCAATAGGGGCATTAAAGGACTAGCAAACGGATGCCCTACTTCTGCTCATATCATCTGGGAACAAAGTAATTTTGAAAAAAGTAAAAACTTAAAGGAAGTATTTAAATTTGAGTTAGATCTGGCTATACAGGTTACGAGACATCCAGACTTCACTGAGGGTATTAGAGCTGTCATCATAGAAAAAGATAATCAACCTCAATGGAGTTATGCTGACATTAATGACCTTCCAAGAGGATGGATAGAAGAGCATCTCGAACCGGCTTGGGATAAAAACCCTCTTGATAACTTAGAAAATTAGAAAAGGAAAAGCAGTATGAAAAAAATAGGTTTTATAGGTTTAGGCAATATGGGCGAGCCTATGGCTACCAACCTTGTGAAAGCAGGGTTTGAAGTTATTGGATTTGATTTAATAGAAGAGGCTAAAAAGAAAGCTGAACGAAATGGAATACAAATTGCTAAAGATGCAGTTTCTACTTTAGAAAACATAGATGCTCTTATAAGCATGCTTCCAGCCAGTGAGCATGTGGAATCCTTATATCTGGGAGAAGAAGGACTGCTATCTAAATTAGATAAAACAGTGCTTATAATTGATTGCTCAACGATTGCTCCTGACTCAGCGATAAAAGTAGCTAACCAAGCTAAAGAC
>LUQU01000079.1:0-1970 GCA_001628005.1 SAR86 cluster bacterium REDSEA-S09_B4 | reverse complement strand
CAAGAAAGCACACTTACTTTCATAGTAGGTGGCGCAGAAAACAATGTGGAAAGAGCCAGAGCCCTATTAGAAAAAATGGGTAGTAATATTTTTCATGCAGGGAGTAATGGAGCCGGTCAAGTCGCTAAGGTTTGCAATAATATGCTATTGGCTATTCATATGTGTGGAACAGCTGAAGCAATTTCTTTGGGGGTTAAGAATGGACTAGATGCAAGTGTACTTTCAGAGATAATGCGCAAAAGTTCTGGAGGGAACTGGTCTCTAGAAGTTTACAATCCATATCCAGGAGTGATGTCCTCAGCTCCAGCAAGTAGAAATTATGAAGGTGGTTTCCTTAATAAACTTATGACCAAAGATCTGGGTCTAGCTAAAGAAGCTTCTGAGAGCACAAACTCCAAAACTCCTATGGGTGACCTAGCAAGAAAACTGTATCAAGATTTAATCGATCAAGGATATGAGGACTTAGATTTTTCTAGTATTCAAAAGAAATATCTAGAATAAAATTTTAACCTGCTCCCCAGCCACCATCTACTAATATCTGAGCGCCAGTGATATAGCTAGCTTCATCGGAGCATAAAAATAGAGAGGTATAAGCAACCTCTTCTGGTTGGCCGGACCTACCCATTGGTATAGATTCCTTGATAGCCGAATCTTGTTCTGGTGTAAGGTTAGCTATTATTGGCGTAATAATTTGACCGGGGTGAATAGAATTTATACGTACTCCCAGTCTTGCATATTCCAAAGCAGCCGCTTTGGTAGCTAGATGAACTCCTGCTTTTGAAACGTTGTAAGAGATAGATCCTGGTGCTCCTTTAATACCATAAAGCGAAGAAATATTTACTATCGAAGCATTGCCTGTCTTTTTTAATTCTTCAATACAAGCTTTCATACCAAGAAATACTCCCTTGAGATTTATATCCATTATTTTCTGCCAGCCTTCTTCTGTTTCTTCTTCTAAACCGCCAGGATGAAAAATACCCGCATTATTAATGAGGATATCAAGCTTTCCGTAAGCCTTGAGTGCCTCCGTTACGCAGCCTTTCCAAGCATACTTGTCCGTTACGTCTAGATTGATAAAGATAGCCTCACCGCCTGACTCGGTAATTGTATTTAAAACTTCACTGGCTTTTTCTTCTTGAATATCGGCAATGACTACCTTGGCCCCCTCCGAATCAAAGACTTTTGCATGAGCAGCACCTATACCACTCGCTGCTCCTGATATTAAAGCTACCTTGTCCTTGAGTCTGCTACTAGTCCCCATTTACAAAATTTCCTATCGCTTCTAAGGCCTCTACGGCTTCCGGCAAAAAAGGTGCATAGCCCTGCCAAACATGAACCATATCTTCCCACACCTGTAGGTCCACTTTGCAACCTTCTTCCTCAGCTTTCTGCGCTACTCTTTTAGCGTCATCAAGCAACATTTCTCTGCTCCCAACTTGGATTAGTAAATCAGGAAAACCCTTAAAAGATCCGAACAAAGGTAAAGCAAGGGGATTGGTCTTGTCTTCTGGAGAATTTACATAAGCGTCGGCCATTCCTGTAATCCCTTCTCTAGACAAGAATGGATCAGTTTCACTATTTTCTTCAAAAGAAGTTGAGGTTGGCTCTAGTTCGGTCCAAGGGGATAAAGCTATCACTCCATCTGGAAGGGTCAGTCCCTCATCTCTCATAGCCAAAGTGGACGCCAAAGACAAACCTCCTCCGGCAGAATCACCTGCAATATAAGTTTTGTTAGCTGAAGAAGCCCCATGAGGCCCATTCTCCAACATCCAGTTAAACGCTGTCTTTACATCCTCGATACCAGCTGGAAACTTATTTTCAGGGGCTAAACTATAATCTATTAATAATACGCTGGCCCCGGTTGCACGGGAAAGATAACTGGCTAAGCCCTGATAACCTCTAACAGATCCTAAGATATACCCTCCTCCATGCAAATAAAGAAGACGTTTATTGGGATCAGCACCTTCCGC
>LUQU01000078.1 GCA_001628005.1 SAR86 cluster bacterium REDSEA-S09_B4 | reverse complement strand
TGAACTGTTAAACGCTCTGTTAAGAACATTTGCTGCTTTAACTTGTTTTGCGTTAGCCATAGATCTAGCTAATGCTTTTGTATATCTAGACGCAAGTCTATCATACAAATTGTCTTCAATTGCTTCTTCAGTAATTGAGAAAGCTAAAGCAAGTGTTTCATGCGTGTAACGAGCTGTGAAGGTTTCTGTTGCTGCGTCATAGTTAATACTTTGACCTTCAGGTTTAACCCCAGCATTTCCGAATCCAGATAACATAACTTCTTCTTCAAAAGCTCTGTCTGAATTTTCTTTGCTAAAGATTTCTTCATGCTCATTTGCATAGTTTTTATATTCCAGGCCGAATAGTGCATTCAATCCTGGCTCTAGTTCTTTTACTAGTTGTGATCGTGATATAGCCATAATTTATTCTCCTATTCCTTATATGCCTGTTGCGAATGTAAATACATGTTCTTCTTGGTTGAACACAGCGTATGCGTTACAGTTAGCTGAACTTGTATCGCTGTTATCAGGGTCTACTGAAATTCCGACTTGTTTAAGTCCTTCAGCAGTAGTTCCAAATGTAGATGTATCTAGTTCCTGAGTCGATTGACCAGTAATAGTACTTCCACCTGTACCTACAAAAAGTCCTGAAGAAAAGTTCAGGGCTGCTGTGCCTGTGCCATCGTGTTGTGCTTCAAACACAATGGTTGGGTCCATGTATATGGATGCTTTAAGATCCGAAGCATTAGTGCTTGCTGGATAATAAGCGCTCCATGTTGGTTTACTTGTTGTTGGGTCAGTGTAAAACACACCAGCGAAAACACCTGCTTGTTGCACGTCTCCGACTGTTGCTGCTTCAACACCGCCTGCTGTTACTGCTTCAACTACTTGACCAGTATAAATTGCTGTGTCGTAGTTTGCGGCAATATTAGCTTCTTCTGTTCTGATTTGTCCACCTGTAAGGGATCTTACCGGTCTAAAACCAAAAGCTGCGTCTTGATTTGCCATATTTATCTCCTAATGTACCTGCCCCGAAGGGCCTCCAGTACAGTTTTAATTTAATTCGTTGGATTAGGAATCGTTAAAAAATTAACTTTTCTTTGTTCCACCGAAGGTTACACGAGTCTGCCTCTCACTATTGATCGGCATACTTGGGTGCTGATCCTTCAGAAGATCGTTATCAACTGCGTCGTCTTTGTCTTGAGTTATTTTATTAAAATACTCTTCGCGCGATTTAACGAGCTCATTAGATATCCTAGCCAGCAATAGGCCGCCAACTCCGATGACCCCTTTGTATTTTCCTTCACCCAGAACTGGATAATCTTGACCTGGATATTCATCAGCTCTTACAAGCTCGTATCCTGATCTTAGTTTACCGGCCATGTTTTTTGTATCATCAAATCCCATTGACTCGGCTCTTATCCATCTGTGATGGTACCCATCTGGTGCAGGGGGTGCATCTAAAGATGATGGTGGAGTCCAAACAGTTTTTTTCGCTGTATTAGCTCTTGTTTGACTCGCACGGGAAGTTTTTATTTTATCGTTTTGCATATGCTTATGCCTCCTTCGTGATTTTTAGTTGTTTCGCATATTCTTCAAGTGGCACATTCAATTTTTTAGCGATTGCTACCTGAGATGATGTGAGTCTCACGGTGTTGCGACCTGGTTTTACACTTCGCGTCGCTGACGCTACTGTTTGTGTCGGTTTGGTCGAGCCCTCCGATAACTCTTTTCTATCAAATTTATGTGGGAAGTCAAGTCTCATTTGCTTGTCTATCGCAGCATAATATTCGTCTGATTTAGGGTCGTAACCCTGTTCGTCAACTAGTTTTTTATGTAAATCAAACGCTGTATAAGTCATAGCAGAGTCTTTTCCGAACCATTCGTTCTTTTCTGCCCACTCTTCAGCTTTTGGATCTGCTGGTGGAGTTCTAAGAGCTTGATCTAAAGAAGGTGTTTTTACTTCCATTTCTTTTTGATCTGAAAGTTTATTTTTAAGAGTATTAACTCTTACTTCTTCCATTCCAAGTCTAGCTATTTCTTTTTGTGCTTCAACTTCAGCATTTATATCACCTGCTTCTCTAGCTCTTACAAGCGTAGCTTTAGCAGCGTCTAGTCCTGATTTAACTCTATTCTCAACCGCAGTTACATAACTTGGCTCTAGTTTAGCCATTCTAGTTTTCAATTGAGTAAGCTCTACTTGACCACCTCTAGCATAATCTAAAGCGGCTTCTTTTTGTCTTTCCGCTTCACGCCATTTTTTAGTCAGCTTTGCAATTCTCTTTTGAACACTTTCACTATATTGTTCTAATTCTTCTTTTGGTTTCTCTTCTGTCTTAATTTCTTGTTTCTCGTCTTCCTTAGTTTCTTGTTTCTCTTCTTGTTTGCTTTCCTGAACATCAGACTTGACATCAGATTTCTCAGATGTGTCATCGGACTTAGGACTGTCTTGAACAGTTTCATTTTGTTCCTCTGTGGTTTCTGTTACTTTTTCTTCTGGTAATTCAACATCAGCACCTGGGCCGGATGTATCTATATCAACTGTTTTTTCTTCTTTGTCTGGCATAGTTTCCTCCTATGATTAAATATTATGAAGTACGGATTCTGGATTATCTATTTTTCCTAAAACCTCGTCGTCATTTAACAAGCGTACTTCACAGCCTTCGATGGGTAGTCTTGATCCTGCGTAACGTGCAAAAATAACCCAATCACCTTTTTTACACCACGGTCCCGTTGGATATTTTTCGAAAGGTAAAACTAAAAGTCTCCAACCTGATGGATCAGGCAATTGTTCTTTTTGCTTTTGAATATTTTCTGGATTTAGAGGCTCTCTTTCCCCTGATTTATACTTATCGGTTAAAGCATTCCTAAGTTTTGGAACTTCCTTTTCCGAGGTCGATAACGTTTCCTTTTCCATCTTTTCGCTCCTTCTGTTTTAGCAGGTTAGAGATTTCCTGAAGCGCGTACTGATATGCACGTGCTTGTCCTAACATATACTGATATTTCTCCATATTGTCAATACCACCACTAATCATGGTGTCACCAATTCTTTGAAGATTTTGTTGTAAAACTTTTTGTAATTTAGCAACGACTACTAATGGATCCACTTATACCAAACCTTTATAGTATTTTTTATAGCTTGGATTTGAAACTTTAACTCCACCAAGATCACCTTTAATATATCTTCCAATATATCCACCTTGACTAGCTTTTACTCTTCCACCTTTGTTATACTTTCGCTCCCATTTCTTTGCGATTTCAGGATGGTTAGCATGCATGTATCGTCTTTGTTTTTCTGATTTAAAAGGCATTATTTCTTACCATTTCTAAATATTTGAGTTCCCTTTATGCCAAAAATACTCGCGCAGACAAGAATCCATAAATTTGTAAACCAGCTCGGCAGTGCCTGGAAATGCTGTTTTGACGAGCTTCTAAAAGTTTGCCCTGGTAAGCTTCCTCGCCTCGGGCCATTTTTTCTGCATGGAGATATTGAGCATCTGCCATACGCATTTTTGTCTCTTGGCGTTTTTTATAAATATGACTACCAGCGCTTAAAGCCATTTTAATTGCTGAAAACCACATATTAATACCAAGTTACTGGTTTCTGGGGTCTAGCAGCTCTTGTTCCTTTAACAGGATTAGTATCTCTCTTATCTTTGTTAGATGGAACAGATTTATTGTTTTTATTTGCATCCGGCGTAGAAATAACTTTAGATTTCCCTGTCGGTGCGTAACCTAGTCCTTTTGTCATTATTGGCTCCTTCCATTTGTTTTAGGTTTCATTCTAGCGAGTGTCAATCTGTTTTCATTCGCCATTTCTTGTTTTTCAAGTGAAGTATCAGCTCTTAATTCAGCTAATTCTTCGTTTTGGTCTAATTTATCTTCTTGAATACCTTGATTCATCATAGCCTTCATTTTATCGATATTTAACTTCTCTTGAGCTTCTTTTCGTCTCTTTTCGTTGTCAATTGCCTTAATATCAAGCTCTTTTGATCTTAATTTAGCAATTGGATCATGGTCAAATTGAGAAGTAACCTTTTTCTCTTCATTTTTGAAGTCTTCCATCATTTCAGCGATCAAAATAGCCTTTCTAGCTTCAATTTTTTGCTGTAAAGGTACCATTTGTTGCTGAATTTGCGGATTTTGTTGCATCATTTGCTGCATTTGCGCTAATTGTTGCAATTCATCCTTAAATTCTAATTCAATTTGCTCTTGTGCCATTAAACTTATGTGTTCTAAGCAGTTTTTCTCCACTGCAGCAGTCAGCCAATTGCAGTTCCGTTTGTGCGAGGGAGATTCTCTGAGTTTGAGAGAAAATATTTGGATCTGCAACTGGCAATATATCTACTCTGTCATCGAAGTCTAATTGTTTAATTTGTCTTTGACCACCAACGACATCATACGGATAAATCGGAGGTAGATATAATTTGAAAATTCTTGCTAATAATCCAAACTCTTTTTTCATTGCAGCATATAATCTTTTATGAATCGCAGACATTACTCTCGATCCTCTTTCCAACATAGCCACTGTCGTGCCCACTGCTGCTTGTTGATTCCCGTCTCCTACTTGCAGGTCCGCAATGGATGCGAATCTTTGTCCTGCTTGTACCACGACACCCATAAGTTGTAATAACGTAGCTGATGGTTCCTTAAATGGAAGCATCATAAAAGCATCTTTTAAGTTTCCACCAGGAGCATCTACATCTCTAAATTCTCCAGGTTGGATTGACTGCGCTTCATCTCTCATTTTAATTCCACGCATTTTAAATCCAGCAGGTAAGTTTGACAAGGTTCCAGCATCCAACAATTGTCTTAATGCAGCTGTTGCTGTTCTTGATAGTCCACCAATCATATGTATTAAACCAAAACCATAAAAACCAAGTCCTGGTAAAAATTTAAAGTGAACAAAATAATTAATTTTATTTTTTAATGGATCACCGACTTCATAATTTCTTCTAATAGATAAAATTTTTCTTGTGCCTTCTTCTAAAGTTACAATGTAAGGAAGTTTAATTCCTGTAGGTTCTCCATTTTGGCCTACATCTTCAAATCCTTCTAAGTCTACATTTACATGGCATTCTAAAATAGAATACATTCTTTCATCTCTACCCTTAGAAACACCTTCTAAAGCTCTTTCTTTTTTCTCTGCTTCAGTTTCATTAATGTGAGTTGGATTAACTTCTATATCTCTATAGAATCCTCCCACTTGTTGTTTTCGTAATTCATTTTCTGACATTCTAACAACGTGAATAATAGATTCACAATCATCTAATGAAGTTGCTGTATAAGGAACCACTAAATCATCTGCAGGAACAAATTTAGAAACTGCTCTTTGCATTAATTCATCGTAGTAAACTTTTTTAAAAGTAGATCCTGCTAATGGTAAATTAAATAACATTTGATCAAACTCAGGCTCGTATTCTTTCATTTGATCCATCAATTGATAATTCATAAAAGATTTTACTCTTTGAGACTGTTGTTCTTTGTCAGGTGTAGGTAAACCAATTATTTGAGTTCTAACTGGTCCTTCTGCGGGTAATAATTCTTTATAAGCTAAAGCTTGAAACTGAGTTACAGCTTCAGCAAGTACTGGGTGAGTTGCACCGGATGCACCTTTAAATGGTTCTGATCTATCATCATAATTAAATCCTAATAAATCTAATCCAGTCGTATAAGCTCTTTCCCAATCTTTTCTTGAAGTTTTATAATCGGAATAATCTTGATGAAGTTTACTTCCTAATCTATCTAAAACATCATCGGGTAATAATTCTGCTAAGTTGGAATAATGGCCCATATCTTGACCTGGATTCATTGCCATAGGGTCAAAATTTATATCTACACTGCCATCCTCATTCTGTTGTACATCAACAGGATTCTCAACATCTTGCTGTACTTCTTGTTCTGCAATTGCTACATCCTGTGGATTAGGAATATTTAGTGTTTGCTTTACGTTTGGTAAAGACTTGTCTATTTCTGCCATTTATTTTCTCCGATATTGTAGTTGTAACCTTTTTTAAAGGAATATTCAACTGTGGATTAGGCCCTCTTTTAGGGGGTACTGTAGTTGTTAATCTTTTAGTCGATGTCATAGTCGCCAGGATCATAATCAGGGAATACGTCTTTCGGCTTAGTCCCTTTCTTCTTATGAATTTGTTTAGTTGTTTTATTTTTAGCAAATGCTTCAATTTCTGTTAAATCAGACATTGCATCATCTATAGTTGTTTCATTAATGTCCCAATCTACGTCCATAGCTTCTGGATCAGCTTTTCCTTCTATTTCACGAACACCAAAATCATCAGGAGTTTTTTTACCTGTTTCTTCTAACACTTTACCTTTTTTATAGTCTAAAGAATATTCTTTGTTATAAGCTCCACTTTTTGTTTCATAAGTTCCTTTTTTAGGAGTTACATCTATACTTACATCTCCAGTATCCATGTCATAAATCATATCTATATCATCACCACCTTCAAGCGTACCTCTTTTAACAACTTGTCTATCTTTATAAGCCACTTGTTTAGTTACATCCTCACCTTCGTTCCAGAGCTTTTTAACGAGCGACGGAAACCATTCTGGCATGCCTTTAATTTTTTCTATTGCTGGTCCTATGTAACGTCCAGCTCTTTCTAAAACTTTTCCAAGTTTAAAATACCTTCCAACGATAGGTAATGCTGCAAGAGCAGTTACACCTTTTATAAAAGCTCTTCTACCTGGGCTCTTTGGTGATCCTTTGTCAAAACCTACACGGCCGCCTTCGGCCATACCTAATATTTTTTCTATTCTTGCTCGTATTGTATTAAGATAATCTATTTTAACTTTATTTTCAGCAGATTCTGGTAATATTATATCTCCAATTTCTGGGTCATCAACATCTAAACCTCTAAGACGTTTTCCTTCTATTATTTCTTCAGGAGTTAATTCAGCAGTTAATACTTTAGGTTTTCCTTCTTTCCCTCCTAATTTACTATAAAATCTTGCGTCTGCCGCAGCGCCTTCAAAACCTCCTTCAGGGGGATTAAAATATTTTCCTCTATATTCAGTAAAACCTTGACCACTTGCTCCCGTAGTACCTGACTCTCCTCGCTTAACTGTTATAGTATTTTTTTTAAGAATATTAAAAAGTTTTGCTAATTCTTCTTTAGCTCCTGATTTAAGTAAAGGATATACTTTTTTTGCAGTTTCATATAATTTTATAAGGCCTCCTACTCTATAACCTACACGGCCGCCTTGATTGTAATGTTCTCCTTCTTCATAATAATCTTCTATTCCTTGTTTTAATTGCTCGGACTTTTCAACATAAGAAGGTTTCTCTGGCATGTTTCTAACTGCATCAATAGCAGTCGATATAACTAATCCAGGTATTCCAAATCTTTTAGAAATTGTACTAATTGTTTTTGGGCTTAAACCTAGTCTTAAAAATTTACGTATAACTCCTGGTTTATCTAATTTACCTACTTTTACTAAAGTATCCATAAAAGCAAGTTCTAAGTAATTCCATTTATTTAAAACTGTTGCTTCTGCAAAA
>LUQU01000077.1 GCA_001628005.1 SAR86 cluster bacterium REDSEA-S09_B4 | reverse complement strand
CCTGCTTTATCTAAAATAGCCGGATTCGTCATCAGATGCCCTACGTTTCTTACCAGCATAAGACTTCGCCCGGACAGATAGAATTCTTTACCTTCTGCGTCTTTATACTCTCTATCGTGATTTAATTGTCTAGTAAGTTCAGAGTCACCCTTAATGAAGGTTTCCTTTAAATCCCCTTTCATAAGTCCAAGCCAATTTCTATAAGCACTGACTTTATCTTCAGCATCAACTGCTGCTATTGAGTCTTCTAAGTCTTGAATAGTAGTAACAGCTGATTCTATTAGAATATCTTTTATGCCAGCAGCATCATCTCTTCCTACAGAATCCTCTCTATCTACTTGAATTTCTATATGTAACTTATTGTTTTTAAATAATATTCCTGAAGGATTATCTGATTCTCCTCTAAATCCTATGAACTTACTTTGATCCTTTAGTCCAACTTTTGATTGATCGGATAGAATAACTTCTAGGTTGCCATCATTTACCTGAAAGGAAGTGACTTCTTGATAAGTTCCTTGAGATAAAGGAATAGTTTCGTTAAGCAAGGATTTAGAAAACTCTATAACTTTATCTCCTCTTACAGGATTATATGCTCCACCTCTTTCGGCTCCCCCTTCTTCCGATATCATATCTGTTCCATACAATGCGTCGTACAAGCTTCCCCATCTGGCGTTAGCTGCATTCAAAGAGAATCTTGCATTCATTACTGGAACGACGAGTTGAGGTCCTGCAATCTCACTTATCTCAGGATCTACTTCCGTGGTTGTTATCTGAAAGTCATCTGTCCCTTCAACCCAATAACCAATCTGTTTAAGAAAGGTTTTGTATTCTTCGTGATTATGTTTTTGGCCTCTTCTATCAAGATGCCATTGATCTATTTGTTTTTGTAGGTTCTCTCTGTCTTCAACAAGAGATTTATTTCTGGGTACAAATTCCTCTACGATATGGTTAAAGGAATCCCAGAATTCTTCTTCACTGATATTTAAACCTGGAAGTATTTCTTCAGCCAGCAGCTTTTCTAATTGTTTCGCAACTTGTAAATTTCCGTATTGACTTCGTTCCGTCATTTTTACCCCTTACTAATAATCTAAACTTGAAGAATCATGAAATCTTAGTTTCATATTTTTTTATGCTTTAAAAGAGTATATCCTAGTATTTCTATATCGAAACATGCCAGATAAAAAAAATCAAAAAGTAGGCATCACCGAGGTGGTGTTAAGAGATGGTCACCAATCTCTTTTAGCAACAAGATTTACGCTTGCTGACATGTTACCCATTGCAAAGAAATTAGACCAAGTAGGTTATTGGTCAATTGAGTCCTGGGGAGGAGCCACTTTTGATTCATGCATTAGGTATCTCAATGAAGACCCTTGGGAAAGACTTAGAGCATTAAAAAAGGCCATGCCTAATACACGACAACAAATGCTCTTAAGGGGACAAAACCTAGTTGGTTATAAGCATTATTCCGATGAGACCGTATCTTTATTCATTCAAAAATCAGCAGAGAATGGCATAGACGTTTTTAGAGTGTTTGATGCCCTGAATGACTTTAATAATATTGAATTTGCTCTTAAACAAGTTAAAGAGAATGGAAAGCACGCACAAGGTGCGATGGCCTACACCACCAGCCCTGTACACAATTTAGAAACTTGGTTGGATTATGCTAAAAAAGTAGAAGATTCAGGTGCTGATTCTTTTGCTATTAAAGATATGGCTGGAATCCTTAAACCCTATGATGCCTTTGAATTGGTTACTGCTCTTAAAGATAAATTAAGCATACCGATACATATGCAATGTCATGCAACCACTGGTATGTCTACTGCCTCAAATTTGAAAGCAATTGAAGCGGGAATTGATAATATCGATACTTCTATTTCCTCCATGAGTATGACTTATGGTCACTCAGCCACTGAAACTTTGGTTAGTATGTTTTCTGATCGAGAAGCTGATCTTGGCTTAGATATAAATCTGTTGGGTGATATCTCAGACTATTTCAGAGTTATTAGAGAAAAGTATTCCGAATTTGAAGGATCTCTTAAAGGGGTAGATTCGACCATGTTAATTAAGCAAGTACCTGGGGGCATGTTATCTAACTTAGAATCGCAATTAAAAACCATTAATCAACAAGATAAATTGGAGAAAGTAAAAGACGAAATTGCCAAGGTAAGAGAAGATTTTGGTTACCCTCCTTTGGTCACTCCTGTTTCTCAAATAATAGGAGCGCAATCTTTATTGAACGTAACTGAGAACTCTAAATACGGAAGTCTTACTTCAGAAACTAAAAAACTTGTACTTGGAGCTTACGGTAAATTACCTGGAAAAGTAAAAGAGGAAATTGTAAAAAAAGCTTTGGAAGATCCGCCTGAACAAGAGGATGAGAGGAAGCTAGAGGAGATAGCCGAAGAACTAAAGACCATTTGCAGCAAAAATAATCTTCCGGACTTGTCTGATAATACTGAAAGCTTATTAACTTACACTCTCTTTTCAAATACTGCTGTTAACTTCTTCAAGGAAAGAAATTTTTAATAGTTGATTACCTGGATCCTTGTCCGTCATCAATCTTAATGAATGTACCGGTTACGCACTCGGATGAAGGTGAAACAAGAAATAACAAGGTTGAATCCATTTGCGCAGGATCACAAATTCTCTTTCTAGGAAATCCTAGACTGATATCCCCTATTCTCTCCAGCATACCGTCCAACATTTCAGAAGAGAAACAACCTGGAGCTATGCAATTTACATTTATGTTATATCTTGCCCATTCAGTAGCTAGAGCTTCAGTTAACCTAACAACACTTGCTTTTGTAATTGAATAAAGAGAAGCTGCTGATTGAGGTGTAGTGTTAAATGCTGCCATAGATGAAATATTTACCATTCTCCCTGGAAGATTTTTATCTATTAGTCTTCTAGCCACTTCATTAGAAAGAAGATATGGACCTACTAGGTTGGTATCAATGACATTATCAACTAACTCATCCGATTGTTTGATAGCCCATTGAGCATCAGGTATACCTGCATTATTAATTAAAGTATTTACAACACCTAAAGAGTCTTCAGTCATTTGCACAGCATTTCTTATGCTCTCTCTATCAACCATATCAACTGGAATGGGTTCACAAGTTCCTCCGTCTTCTCTGATTTCTTTAGCTAATTCTTCTAATTTATCAACTCTCCTGGCCGAAATGGCTACCTTAGCTCCACATTTAGCTAAGACTTTTGCGAATCTATAACCTAGACCAGAAGAAGCTCCCGTAACTAAAGCCACTTGATCACTTAAATCTATTGAAAAGTTTGGATTTGAAAATTCTGTCATTTTTAATTCTCCTATTGACGAAAGATTAATGAAAAGGTCACCGAAACTGATTTACTTATACTTGGTAGACCGGCAATTACTCGTAAAGACTCGATACCACCAGATAGACCTAATCTATCTGCATTTAATAATAAAGGTTCAGAACTTGTAACTGAAAAGGACTCATTGCCTAATCTAGTCACACTTAATTTTATCGGTATTAAAAATTGTTTGCTTTTAAGCTCTAGTACCCCTCTATAGGTAACATCTAAAGATTTTCCAATTTCAGTTAATAAAATAGTTTGTAAATCTACTCCTAGCCTGAAAGTAGCTGTGGGGTAAAGTTTAGTTTCAAACAAAAGATTGCCCATTCTTTCATTACGTATAGGTATTAAAGTTTCTAAACTATCAAGATTGATAATAACTTGAGCTTCGCCACTATTTTTTACGCTACCTGAAAGGTCTTTAAAAGTATGAATTTCAGCTATATCAGATGCTTTTATTGAAATGAAATTTATCCGAGATTCCTCGTTAACCAGATTCCAATCTGGAAATGCAGGGGTCGAAAACAAAAATAAAACGCAGAAATATAAGGGGATTTTAATTACTGATCTAAACATATTGATTTTGTAAAATATCATATCTTAAAGATCAAAATTAATGGTAGATAAATCTTAAAGAAAAATAAGATAAGATGGTGCTCGATGTTTTTTAAAAAAATATACACTGCTTTCATTAATTCTTTTCAAGGGATTTATAGAGCTTTAAAAGAAGAATTCGCTTTCAAGATAGAGTTTTTTCTTTCTGTTTTTCTAATTCCTGCTTCTTTTTTTATTGGGAACAATGCTCTTGAAATAATTCTTTTTTCTGGGAGCACTCTTTTCATACTTTTAGTAGAGTTGATAAATACGTCTCTAGAAACAACTTTGGATAGAATTGGTTTGGAAGAAAATGATTTAACGAAGTATGCAAAAGATTTGGGTTCAGGAGCTGTCCTCATTTCTCTAATACTTTGGTTGGTGACTTGGTCTTTAATAGTTATTTACTAGACAATAAAGTCTATTGGGGCATCAGGAGAAGCGGGAACACTATGGATGTTCAATGCACTTACTTTTTTCTTTTACAACCAAATATTAGGCCTTCCAGCAGATTTGGCAGGAATGGCTGTTTTTATTGCTATAGTTTTTGATGCCATCACTGATCCGGTTATGGGCTCAATTTCTGACAGATTCAGATCAAAGTATGGCAGGAGGCATCCTTTTATGTTTGCTGCTCCCGGACCCATATTAATTGCATTATTTTTTATATTTAATCCTCCAGATACTGTGGAGACTGATTTTCAGTTATTTGCCTGGTATACATTTTTTACAGTCATACTTAGGGCGAGCTTAACTCTTTTCACAGTTCCTCACTTGGCTTTAGGTGCAGAACTTTCTGATGATTATGATGAAAGGTCTAAAGTAATGAGCTACAACACGCTTTTTGGATATGTTGGTGTTGTATTTATGCATGTTTTTGTTTGGTTCTTCATATTTGATACATTTGAAGGCGGCCAAAGAAACATAGATGCTTATACCCCGATAGTCATCTACGCTTCAGTTTTAATAGCCTTTTGTATTCTAGCTTCAACCTGGTTTACTAAAGACCAAATACCTTTCCTCAAAAAGCCGCCAGATGACGGCGAGAGAATAGGTTTTGTAAGATTACTTAAAGATATGATTGGTGCAATATCCAACAAAAACTATTTAAATCTTTTATTAGGCCTTTTCTTTCTTTCAGTTCTTTAGTAGCTACTTGCTTGCTGCTTACTTTTTTTTGGTCAGCAGCTGTTAACCTTAGGCTCCTTGGTCTGGCCCCTGATAATTCTTCTTGGAATCTAGTTCTATTAATCATTTGCCTGGGATCAATATCTTCTGCTGGTGGCTCGATATTGCATATTAGTGTCATGTCGGCTTTGGCTGATGTTGCAGATGAAAATGAGTTAAAGACTGGAATGAGACAAGAAGGTATTTATTACTCGGCTAGGGCCTTTTTTGGTAAAGCATCGAATGGTGTTGGCCATTTAGTGGCTGGATTTGCTCTTAAGTACATTGGTTTTCCAGAAAATGCTATACCTTCTCAATTATCTGATGATCTTCTATTTAATCTTGGAATTATTGATGGGCCTTTTGCAATGATTTGGGGGTTTGTAGCAATTATCTTCTACTATCGGTATGGAATTAACAGAAAGTATCACTCTCAAATACAGGAGCAACTCAGACTTAAGAAAAGTGCTCAAAGCTCTTCAAATCAACCTGAATCTGTATAATGCGAGCTGAATTAACTAGATATTTTAAAAATGAAAAAAGGACAACAAAAAAAGGTTACAAAAATAAGAACAAAGCCTTCTAGAAAACAAGCAGAGGAAGCTGTAAAAACTCTCATCCAATGGGCTGGAGATAATCCCGATAGAGAGGGTTTAATAGAGACACCGAAAAGAGTAGTTAATGCGTACAAAGAATTCTTTGGTGGTTACAACAGTGATCCTGAACAAGTTCTATCTAAAACTTTTGATGAGGTTGAAGGTTACGATGAAATGGTCATAGTTAGAGATATAGCAATAGAATCTCATTGCGAACATCACATGGTGCCTTTCATTGGTATTGCTCATATTGGATACATCCCTAATAAGCGTATAGTTGGCATAAGTAAACTAGCTAGAATTGCAGATGTATTTGCCAAACGGCTCCAAACTCAAGAAACAATGACTGCTCAAATAGCTGACACTATAAATGAAGTCCTTAAACCAAAAGGAGTAGCAGTTGTAATAGATGCTCAACATCAGTGTATGACTACTCGTGGTACTCACAAATCTGAAAGCAGTACCATTACTAGCAGGATGTTAGGATTATTCAGGACTAATTCAAATACAAGAAATGAATTTATGAATCTCATAAATTCCGCAAATAATTAAATTTTCAAGTTGTCTTCAGAAGACGCGCCAGTTAACGAATCTTTTATTCTTGCCTCAGGTTCTGAGATCAGAAAACAAATACTTTCTGATCATGGCTTAAATTTTATGGTTGTAAAATCAGAAGTTGATGAAGAACAGCTTAAAGAAAGTTATAAAGATCTTCCCTTCAAAGAAAGAGCTATAAAACTGGCCTTAGCTAAGGCTAAAGAGGTTAGCAAAGTCCACTATGAAAAATATGTACTTGGGGCCGATCAAATGTGTGTTTATCAGAATAAGATATTAAATAAACCTGGAAATGCAGAGAACGCTGTTAACAGCCTGAAATTATTATCTGGAGCCACACATTACCAGTACAGCGGGATAGCCATCTGCCTGAATGGAAAATCTTTATGGTCTTTCTGCGATACAGCAATTCTTACTATGAAAGATCTTTCAGAAAATGATATTAGATCTTATGTAGAAAGAGATGAACCTTACGAGTGCGCTGGGTCTTATAAATATGAATCTCTAGGTGCAGAGCTGTTTTCTGAAGTAAAAGGAGCTTCATACACAATACAAGGTCTTGCCCTAACCCCCCTTCTGAAAGCCTTTGAAGACCTTGGTCTCTCTTTTAGAAAATAAGTTTATCTGTAAGTCTTAATT
>LUQU01000076.1 GCA_001628005.1 SAR86 cluster bacterium REDSEA-S09_B4 | reverse complement strand
GGGCAATTGTTGGAAGTACCAGAAGATTACAAAGGACCTACTATTTCTACTTTAGAAGATGGATATGATTCATTTCCTTTTTCGAAAGAAGATTTTAAAGAAGGTGCTTTAGACAATGATATTATTAAAAAAACTTTTTTAAAAGTAAGAGGAGATGATTATGGTCAACCTTTTGATACGGATAAATTTGTTTTAACTCCACCTAGAGGTCAACAAGAAATAGCCTTAAGATTTATAAAACAAAAATTAATTGAAGATGAAGCCGATAAAAAGATTATTGATCACATAACAAAACTACAAAATGATTTGGCTAAAAAAATAAAGAAAACAGGTTATTTTAATACAATGGATCCAGAGGTTGAGAAGGAAAATATAGAACGAATAACCAATTTCCCAGGTCACATTAAGGATTTACTAAAGAAAAGAAAATTAAATGCCCGAGGCGGCCTAATCGATAAGCCCCTTACAGGTAGAAGCAGGGACATATAGTGGCTAAAAAACTAACAACAACGGTACCTCCTAAAAAAGGACCGCTATCACAGGGCTTGAATAATTAATATAAAAAGGTTAGAAACATATTAACGGAGAATAAATGGGAAGCAAATCAGGAATAGGAAGCGCACCCTTTTTAAGAGGTAGATCAGGACAAACTGTTAAAGCTTGGCGTGGTAAAGAAGGTTATAAAGAAGCAAAAGCTTTAGAGAAAAAACTACAATTAAAAGGATTAACTAAAGCAATGAAAAAAATGGGTGCTAAAGAAATCAAATGGAAATCTCCTAAAGTAGTTCCTAAAGGTGGAACTTCCAAACAATTTGCTGAAGCATTTAGAAAAAAATTAAAGGAAACTACAGGATATAATAGTGGTGGACTCATTACAGGCAAACCTAAACTAGCAACAAGAGGCTGGAAATAAATGGCAACAGTAGACAAGTCTTTACCCAACGTAAAGCAAACCGTACATGTTCCTGGTCCTGAAGAAATAGAAATCGCTGAACAAGAAAAATTAGTCGAGCAGCAGGAAGCAGGTGAACCGGTTGAAACAACGGAAAACGAAGATGGAAGTGTCGATGTTAATTTTGATCCTTCCGCTGTTAATCCAGGACAGGACGAAGGCCATTTTGCAAACCTTGCGGAACTTATTCCTGATAATATTTTAGATCCATTAGGCAACGAACTTCATACAAACTATAGCGATTACAAAACATCCCGAAAAGACTGGGAAAGATCTTATACCAATGGTTTAGATTTATTAGGTTTTAAATATGATGATAGAACCGAGCCTTTTAAGGGAGCGTCCGGTGCAACGCATCCTGTTTTAGCTGAAGCGGTAACACAGTTTCAGGCGCTAGCTTATAAAGAACTCTTACCGGCAGGAGGTCCTGTTAGAACTCAGATTGTAGGTCTTCAGTCTCCTGATAAAGAACAGCAGGCGATTCGAGTTAAAGAGTTCATGAACTATCAAATCATGGATCAGATGAAAGAATACGAAGCAGAATTTGATCAGATGTTATTTTACCTGCCACTTGCAGGATCGGCATTTAAAAAAGTTTACTACGATGAATTAATGGGACGAACAGTATCAAAATTCGTTCCAGCAGATGACCTGGTTGTTCCGTATACGGCTACCTCATTAGACGATGCGGAAACCGTCATCCATATGGTTCGTATGTCAGAAAACGAATTAAGAAAACAACAAGTGGGAGGATTCTATAGAGATATTGAATTAAACCCTGCTTATATGAATGAATCCGAGTCTGAGAAAAAAGAAAGAGCTCTTGAAGGAGTCTCTAAAGGCAGAGATGAAAAAGTATACACAATTTTAGAATGTCACGTGAATCTAGACCTTGGAGGATTTGAAGATACAGGAGAAGATGGTGAACCTACAGGAATTAAATTACCTTACATTATAACTTTAGAAGAAGGCACAAGAAAAGTATTATCCGTTCGAAGAAACTATGAAGTAGGTGATCAAAAGAAAAATAAAATTCAATATTTTGTTCATTTTAAATTTTTACCCGGTTTAGGTTTTTACGGTTTTGGCTTAATTCACATGATTGGTGGATTATCAAGAACAGCAACAGCAGCTTTACGACAGCTGCTCGATGCAGGTACTTTGTCTAATTTACCCGCAGGATTTAAAATGCGTGGTATTAAAATGAGAGACGAAGCACAATCCATACAGCCAGGAGAGTTTAGAGATGTTGATGCTCCAGGAGGAAATTTAAAAGATGCTTTTATGACGCTTCCTTTTAAAGAACCTTCTGCAACATTGTTACAGCTTATGGGGGTCGTAGTCCAAGCAGGACAAAGATTTGCATCTATTGCAGATCTACAAGTAGGCGATGGGAACCAACAAGCAGCAGTGGGAACGACCGTGGCTTTGTTGGAAAGGGGAAGTAGAACCATGTCAGCGATACACAAAAGACTGTATGCTGCAATGAAAAGAGAATTTATTTTAATGGCAAGAGTATTTAAACTCTATTTACCGCCAGTTTATCCTTACGATGTTGTTGGAGGCCAAAGACAAATTATGCAAACGGACTTTGACGACAGAATCGACATATTGCCAGTTGCAGATCCAAATATTTTCTCCCAAACGCAACGAATCTCACTTGCCCAAACGGAACTGCAGTTGGCAACCTCAAATCCACAGATTCATAATCAATATGAAGTTTATCGAAACATGTACGAGGCGCTGGGTGTCAAGGATATTGATTTAATACTAAAAAGACCACCAAAACCCATGCCAAAAGATCCTGCATTAGAGCATATTGACGCTTTGGCGTCTTTACCTTTTCAGGCATTTCCAGGACAAGACCATAGAGCGCATATTACAGCGCATTTAAATTTTATAGCAACTAATATGATTAGAAATGCACCTATGGTAGCGGCCGCAGTTGAAAAAAATTGCTTAGAACACATTTCTTTAATGGCACAGGAACAAATTGAACTTGAATTTAGAGAAGAATTACAACAATTAGCACAAATGCAACAAATGGCACAACAAAATCCACAATTACAACAGCAAGCAATGCAGTTACAACAGAAAATTGAGTCAAGAAAAGCTGTTTTAGTAGCTGAAATGATGGAAGAATTCATGAAAGAAGAGAAAAAAGTAACTTCTCAATTTGATCATGATCCGATTGCTAAATTAAGAGCAAGAGAGCTTGATATTAGGGCTATGGATAATGAAGCTAAACGAAAAGCAACAGAACAGAAGATAAATCTAGATCGTATGAGAGCTATGATGAATCAAGGAAATGTTGAAGATAAATTAGACCAAAATGAAGATCTTGCTGAATTAAGAGCTGAAACTTCTCTTGAAAAACAGGAAATGGCTAATGAAGCTAGAGAAAAATTAGCTAGAATGAAATTTAGAGGAGGAAACGGTGCCTCTAACCGATAAAGGTCAAAAAATTAAAGGCGCTATGGTAAAACAGTACGGTCCTAAAAAAGGAGAAAGTGTTTTCTATGCTTCTGCTAATAAAGGGACTATAACAGGTATTGAAAAACGAAAACAAGCTAGTAAGGGAGGTCTACTAAGTGGATTTCCTAAATTGGCTAGAAAAATATAGGAGGAAAAATGACAACAGGAAAAGGATATGCACCTTTAGGAAAATCAAAAGTGATTCCTACGCCGGACGCAAATAGAAATAATAAGCCGGTGAAAACAAGCGGAGATAAAAAAGATAGAAACGCTGTTACAGGAACTCGTGCTGCTAGACCTCAAAAGAATGTAACTTGGAGTTAATATGGCTTGGTTTGGATTAGCAAAAATGGCGCTTCAAGCAGGAAGCCACATTTATAAAAAACGTCAAGAGACAAAAATGGCTATGGCTGATGCACAGCATATGCATGCCGTTCGAATGTCAAAAGGCGAAGAAGCTTACCAGGGTAAATTGTTAGAAGCACGGCAAAACGATTATAAGGACGAAATTGTTTTGGCGATTCTTACAGTGCCCATTCTGGTGCTCGCATATGGAGTGTGGTCGAATGATCCGGGCGCCATGGAGAAGATAAATATCTTCTTTGAGCATTTCTCGAACCTGCCAAAATGGTTTACCAATTTGTGGATTTTGGTCGTGGCCAGCGTTTTTGGGATAAAGGGAACACAAATATTTAGAAATGGTGGCAAGAAGAAATAGACTTGCCGTTTTAAATAAGTTATATTAACAATCAACCAAGGAGAAAAAATGAGAAACGACTATAAGTCATGGAAAAAAGGGGTACAAAGAGTTGGTAAACAACTAGGTGGTATGCTTACTAGACCACTAGGTGGTGTAGGTGCATCATTAGCTAGAGCTAGACCGCTTGGTTTTAAAAAAGGTTCAAAACCCTCAAACGTATATAATAAGAAAAAATAGTGGCTAAAAAACCTATTAATTCAAAATATAAATTTGAATATGTGTTGCCTAAACCACAACCCTATATAGGAACCTATATAAAAGGGGATTTGGCTGGAGTAAAAGTATCTAATCCAAGCTATAAGAAATACTATAAAGACATACTTAATGGACCCACTCGTAATCGTAGCTAAACTACAAAAAATTTTACACGAAAATCTTCAACGTATTGGAGACAGTATGATCAGTGGTGGTGTTGACAATATGGAGAAATATCAGTATATGTTAGGACAGGCACGTACTTATCAGTACATGCTTCAGGAAATCTCTAACCTGCTAAAACGGAAGGAGCAAAAAGATGAACAAGGAAACGTTATCGACATCGGAAAAGGAAGTCCCAAAACATAGGGAAGCCCTACAAGAAAAATATAAAGAACAAGAACCTTTAAATCCAAAAAATATTAAAAACCAAGAATCCCAGCTACCCGTTCCAAGCGGCTGGCGACTTTTAGTTTTGCCCTTTACACCTAGAGAAAAGACCAAAGGTGGAATTTTAATAGCACAAGAATCTTTAGACAAATTAAGAATTGCCACAAACTGTGGTTATGTATTATCGATGGGTCCGTTGGCCTATCATGATAAAGAAAAATTTCCAACGGGACCGTGGTGTAAAAAAGGAGATTGGGTTATTTTTGCACGCTACGCAGGATCAAGACTACCCATAGAAGGCGGCGAGGTACGCATCTTAAATGATGATGAAGTTTTAGGAACGATACAAGATCCTGAATCCGTACTGAGTCATAATTAATCATAGGAGGAAACTATGCCAGAAGAAAAAACAGTTGATATTGATACAACCGGCCCAGGCGCTGAAGTTGAAATCAAAGAAGACAAAGAAAAGGAGTTAGAAAATGAAACTACTCAAGACAGTCCTAAGCCCGATGACACATCTGAGAAACTGGATGAGCAGTTGGATGTTCGAGATAGCAAGGACGATAAAGAACCAGAAAAAAAGGAAGAAGTAAAAGAAGAAGTAAAAGAGAAACAAGAAACGAGTGACGAGAAACAAGAGACTGAAAAAAAGAAAGAATTAGAGCAATATAGTGAAGGTGTTCAAAAGAGAATTTCCAAGTTAACGAAAAAATGGCGCGAAGCGGAAAGACAAAAAGAAGCCGCTTTAGATTATGCTAAAGGCGTTCAGGCTGAACATTTTCATATAAAAACACGAATGGCGAAGCTAGAGCCTAATTATGTAACTGCTATGGAAAATAGAGTTACATCAGGTTTAGAAGCAGCTAAAGCTAAACTTGCGGCAGCAAGGGAAGCGAGTGATATTAATGCTGAGGTTGAAGCACAAAAAGAAATTGCTAGACTAGGTGTTGAAGAATCTAGAGTTGCAGCTTTTAAAACCAGAGTTGAAGAAACCAAGGAAAAAGAAGTAAAAACACCTACCTTAGACCAGGCATTACAGCAACCGCCAGCAGATCCAAAAGCAGAAGCATGGGCAGAAAAGAACGAATGGTTCGGAAAAGACAGTGCTATGACTTATACCGCTTTTGATTTGCATAAAAAACTAACTGAGCAAGAAGGTTTTGATCCTAAATCAGATGAATATTATGATGAAGTTGATAAAAGAATGAGACTTGACTTTCCTCATAAATTTGGTAGTACTAAAATACAGGAATCGACTAAACCTACACAAACAGTAGCTTCAGCTACGCGAAGTGTTAAACCTGGTCGCTCAACTGTGAGACTCACATCCTCTCAGGTAGCAATTGCTAAAAAATTAGGTGTGCCACTTGAAGAATATGCGAAACAATTAAAAATCACGAAGGAGGCATAAGCATATGACAAACGAAAAAATAAAAACTTCCCGTGCGAGCCAGACCCGAGCAAAAACTGCTCAAAAAGTTGTTTGGACTCCACCATCATCTTTAGATGCACCCCCTGCACCCGATGGATTTCATCACAGGTGGATAAGAGCCGAAACTATGGGCTTTGATGATACAAAGAACATGGCCGGCAGATTAAGATCAGGATATGAACTCGTAAGAGGAGATGAATATCCAGGATCGGAATATCCAGTGATGAATGAGGGTAAATACAAAGGGGTAATCGGAGTTGGTGGCCTATTGCTGGCAAGGATACCAGAAGAGATTGTTAAAGCGCGCGATGAGTATTTTAGAAAAATTACTCAAGACAGAGACGACGCGGTTGAAAGCGATCTTATGAAGGAACAGCATCCAGGAATGCCGATCAATGCTGAGAGGCAATCCCGTGTAACCTTCGGTGGTACTAAGAAAAACTAATTTATTAGCAATTCTTATCCAACGAAATTTTATTAACTAAGGAGACAAACATGGCAAATCAAGATGCTGCCTTCGGCTTTAGAGCTGTAAGGCATTTATCAGGTGGAACGCCTAGAACAGAAGAATATGTAATTGCTTCTGGCTATACAGGTGTAATTTACACCGGTTCCCCTAGCGCATTGGTTGCTGGTGGTGGAGTTGAATTAGGTGCAGTCGGTGCAGTCCAAATGAATGGAGTGTTTAACGGTTGTTTCTATACAGACCCAACTACAAGTAAACCAACGTGGAAAGCATACTATCCAGGAAGCATTACAGCTTCTGACATAGTTGCTAATGTTTATGCAGATCCTCAAATTATCTTTGAAGGCCAACATGATGGAACGGCTACTGTTGCGAATAACAACAATGCAAACCATGATCACGTAGGTACAGGCGGAAGTACAATTAATGGACAATCAAGTGCAGAAATTGATACCTCTACTTATACAACTACTGCTACTGGTACGTGGACTCAAATTGGAGTTTCTAAAGATCCAGATAATTCAGACTTAACAGCGGCAAATTCAAATGCTTATGTAGTTGCGAATACTGGGGAGCATGCATACAAACTAATAACAGGACTATAGGAGTATAAATTATGGCTATATCAAGAGCACAACTAGTTAAAGAACTAGAGCCAGGTTTAAATGCACTATTTGGCCTGGAGTACAAAAACTACGCTAACGAGCACTCACAAATTTTCGATACTGAAAATTCAGACAGAGCTTTTGAAGAAGAAGTAATGTTATCAGGATTCGCGAATGCGGGAGTTAAACCTGAAGGTTCAGCAGTTAATTATGACGCTGCTCAAGAAACTTTCACAGCTCGTTATACGCACGAAACGCTTGCTTTAGCGTTTTCAATTACTGAAGAAGCGATTGAAGACAATTTGTATGATAGACTTGCGTCTAGATATACAAAAGCATTAGCTAGATCTATGGCTAACGCGAAACAAGTTAAAGCGGCAAACGTTCTTAATAGAGCGTTTAACAGTTCATATACTGGTGGAGATGGTTTAGAACTTTGTTCAACAGCACACATAATTGTTGCTGGTACTGAGCAAAACGAACTATCAACTGCAGCAGACTTAAACGAAACTTCATTAGAGCAAGCAATGATTGACATTGCAGCGCTAACTGATGAAAGAGGTTTAAAAATTGCAGCTCAAGGAAGAAAAATGATTGTTCCTTCGGCGCTTCAATTTACTGCTGAAAGATTATTAAAATCTGTCGGTAGAACTGGAACAGCTGATAATGACATCAGTGCTGTTGTATCTAT
This sequence comes from SAR86 cluster bacterium REDSEA-S09_B4, assembly GCA_001628005.1. Classification (GTDB taxonomy): domain Bacteria; phylum Pseudomonadota; class Gammaproteobacteria; order Magnimaribacterales; family Magnimaribacteraceae; genus AEGEAN-183. The sequence continues at coordinate 93 of LUQU01000076.1, read as the reverse complement.
GAATGTGATTCCACAAGGTTATGTGGTTAATCACTATTTAACAGATACTGACGCATGGTTCGTTAAAACAGATGTTCCTAATGGACTAAAACA
>LUQU01000075.1 GCA_001628005.1 SAR86 cluster bacterium REDSEA-S09_B4 | reverse complement strand
TCAGTCGCTGTCAACCCTGTTCTTGGAGAAATATTTTGTGTACTTGTCTGTGCAAGTTGAGGATTAACTGCCGGCGTCGGTGGTAAAGGTGTCTGGCTTCTGTATTCAGTTGCTGGTAATTTTGGTAGCATGGAAGCAGTTCTAACTCTAGGAGTTGCAGGAACTTTTATTTCTGAAACTGGTTCTCTTGGTTCTTCATACTTTAATGATTTGTTTCTGTACTCTCTCATTATTCTGAAGAATTCTCTTTTTGGATAGAAGTAGGATCGTTCAATTTTTTCATCAGGATATGCTTTCTTGGCATCCCTAACTCTTTTTTGCATAAGTGGATCAGAAGCTTTGAATGGTATCATTTTACCTCTAAGCAGTGCAGAGATTTCTCTTCCACTGAAATTTCTTTTCATCATAATTTTTCTTAGATCCCTTTTAGTTAAGCCTAATTTTAATGCATCTTGTAGTACATAGTAAAAGTCCTGTTGAACCCTAAAATATTCATCTTGTATGTTTCTAAATTCTTGTTGTAGTTGCTCGGGACCTCTGTCCATGGCATCTCTTAAACTGTAAAATTTTTCTGCCTTAGTTACTGATAATTTGTCTCTTCTAAAGTCAGTCATTTTATAATTCATGGTTCTTGGGACGTCGACATTGATAATTCTGATACCAGAAAATAATGCGAGTGCTTCGTCTCTTAAACTGTAAGGTTGTCCCCCCGGTTTTAATTCCCCTTCAATAGCTCTTCCAATTTTCTTTCCTGTGGTAACGGCTCCTGGTTCTATACCTTCTATGAAGTGGGCAAAACTTTTTGCTATTTTATCACCAGGAGAATCTGTATCTGAATAAACAAAACCTCCTGCTTTTTTCTGTCCTCCTCTACCGAACTTACCTCTTGGAAGTGAATCAAGAATTCTTTCATAACCTAATGGCTCTGATATAAATGAGTCAAACAATTCGCCTAATGAATTGACACCCACTGATAAAACAAGATCATCGATGTCCTGATTAGACATTCGACCTTCGTGAAGTGTTCTCATAAAAGCTTCGACGGGTTTTTGAACGACATCATAAGGACTGAAATAGGAAAAGTTGATAGCTTTTCCTTCGCCTTTAATCCATTTGTCCAAAGGCAATAGGATAGCATTTTTATTCCAGTCTGCAGCAAATGAATTTCTATACGCTTCTATATCTTCTAGACTTGTTCCTGTTAATTCTGTTGCTATACCGAGAGCTGCTGTTCCTGCTCCACCTAGTACGGTATACGCACCCATCATTCTTCTGTAACCGATTTGTCTTAATATCGGATTGCTGGATGATATTTCTTTGGCCGCAATGCCAATAATATTATAAGTTGTTCTCATCATTTCAGCGGGGAACGATACGAAATTACCAAACGGTAATTTTCTAATGGCCTTAATGGCTTCTGGTACTTTACTATAGGTTGGATAAGTATTTCTAATATACCAAGCTGCTGCTTCTTTGATTGCATCATCGTAAGTTTTTAGTTTGTTGCTAAATAAATCTCTGGCGATAAAGTCTTGCCCTTGAATCTCTTTAAACCATTTTCTAAGAGCAGGTAACGTTTTATAGACACCTCTTAATTGAGATTGTACGTATTCATCTCCAAACCATTTCCATACATTGTCTCCCCCTGCATAGATACGGGTTGCTGTTTTCATGAACTTACCGTTGGTCAGTTTATTATAAAGACCATCTAATGAGTTAATGGATCCTTTCTTAATATCTTTTAAGACGGCACCAAGCTCTGATGCCACGATGTTTTCATCCATAACTCCTCGTCTAATTTTATCTTCAATGCTATCGATTAATTTTTTCTCATCGATGACTTTACCGGCACCAAAAATATCGTCCATTGCCATTTTAAATGCTTCCGTAACGGAAGCCTTGCCCCCGATATGACCATTGGCGAGTGGAAATAAACTTGCTGAAGTCACATTACGAACTTGTGTTGCTGGTGATAGTACGGTCTTACCAAATTGTGTTGCGACTTTTAATTGTAGCACAGCTCGATAAGCATCGGACTGTATTAAATTATCCAACATCCCTGGTGTACCTCTAAAAGCTTCTGCAACTTGCCTCGATGCATACAGTCTATCTAGTCTTGATCCTAAAAGGCCGAGACCAGGAACATGTTTTATTTTCTCAGCATCCATGATGCCTCTTACGTTAGCTCTTGCTTCGTCTTTAAACAGCCAGCCTTCTTTAACTCCTAGTGCAGCTAGACGATCAAAAAGTTTTTTATTAGTCGTTTGGGTAATGGCATGGGAAGTTGTCGTTAATACCGATGCTTTTAAATTATTTTCTTCACCCAACAATCGTTTTATGGCATCAGGAAGTTCTTCTCCAGTTCTAACAACATCTTTTAATCTTAAATTTGATTTAGAAATATTCATTAATACCTGTAATGGATCACCGTTATTAGTTTTGCCTTCGTGTAGTATTTTATTCGTTAATGATTCAGCGTACTTTCTAATGGCCGCTGCCGGTTTAAAGTTTTTGAATTCGTTCAGTGCCGCTGTTCTCAAGTCTCTATTATCTTTGATTAGATTTGACATATATTTTACAGCTCCTTGAAACAGCTTTTCATCAGGCCTGTAAGTTGGATCGGTAAAGATGGCAAAGGACTTACGCATATAGGTACTAATATTTTTTGTCATGTACTCTTTAAGTTCACTTTCAGGTAACATGTCAGCAAATACTTTTTTAATTTTTGTCAGTTCCATCTTTAAATTCTTAGATGAACCTTGTAATAATGTTGGAAGTTTATCTAATCTTAGGTCACCTTTTAAATACGTTAGCACCTGATCCAGGTAATGTTTTTCACTGGAAGGAGATACCGTCTTAGTGTTGTGTAGATTTTTAAATCCTTTCGCTAGAACATAAGACTTTGCTTCAATACTTTCTAAATATTTTTCTATAGTTCTAGATCTTGCTTTAATTTCCCTAGCTGCTCTTGAAGTTAAATGAAATTGTTGTCCTGTTTTATCGCCAATAGATCTAAACCACGATAAAACATTGTCTAATTTTTTTAATCTAGATTTTAAAGGATCCGCAGAATTCACAGAGAACATTTGCCATTCCTTCAAAGGAGGTAATTGTTTAAAAGAAAAATCCCTTCTCAAAATAGGGTTCATAATTTTCTCTACACTGTAGGTTGTTCCTTTTCTTAATCCTCTGGCAATGTTGGGAAGTAAATATTTATCTTTGGATAGTAGCAATGATGCTCCTGTAAATACAGGACTCACACCGTACCTTAAACCAAAGCCCACAGGTTTAGCGATACCGTACTTTCCAAGCATGGCTGCTGGTTTGCCTAATAAACTAAAGAAACCCCCTATGGTAGCACCTTCTGCACCGAATCGTATTCTGTTTCTAAATCGCGCTGCTGCTAAATCGGATCCTGATAGTCCTGTCGTATCTTCTTCTTGAAGAACAAGATTTCCTCGTCCCGGTTCTGACGCGATGATATCGGCAATGCCAAAAGCTCCCGCCATGTACCCAGACTTGGATGCTATGTTGGCTGCTGTTGTTCCAATCGCTGCGGTTGTTGCTTTTTTTGCTTTCTGAAGTGTAGCCAGTCTCTTGACTCTATTCATAACCTTAAAGCCAGCGCTACTTGGAACACCATATTGTGCTAAAACTTCAACGATTTTCCCTGTCAAAGTTTCAGGTTCTTTCATTTTATTTCGTTCGTAAGTATCGGTTAGTTTTTCTGTTAAACGAGTTTCTTGACCTACAGCTTTGGCACCTAAGTCAATGCCTGAAGTAATTAAATCCCCTACGGCATATCCTAATTTACTGACACCAGAGAGTGTTGCTTTTTCTATGTCTTCAAAGAAATCAATGTAGTCTTTTTCCTGAGCGTCAGATCCTTCGGTTAAAGCTTTAATGCGATCTATTTTAAGTTTAGGATTTTCGAGAGGTGATAGAGTAGTAAGTAAATTTCTTACTCCTTCCCAAGTAAACTTGGTAGGTTTCTTTTCTGTCTTGAATCTTTTTTTGATAACGCCTTCGAAGGTATCTTCGTCAACGTATGTTTTTTCTTTTTTAAATTTAAAAGGAGTTGTGGAAGCCATTTTACGCCTCCGGTGGTAGCACTAAGTTGACTTCGTATTTTCTATTGAAAGCTCTGATGTCGCTTTCCGTTTGTATATTGGAAAATTCAACTAGAGCTTCCTGGCTGTTAGCAAGTAGCTGGATAATATCATTCGTTATTGTAGAAGGAAGTCTTGATCTTAAATCTTCAAAGCTCATGCTTTGCATGACATCTGCTTGAGAGGTTCTAGGCATTTCTCCAGGGATAACTTGTCCCGCTGTTGCATAGCCTACACGTCCGCCGGTTGCTTTATCTTCAGGCAATTTTCCTGTATCAATATAGTCTTGGAGTTCTTGAGCTGTAATAATACCCTGTTTTAATTGTCCAATAAGTCCTTGTAATATTGGATCTTTTTCTGCGTCTACAAATAGATTTTGTTTCTTTTTATTATCTTCTATTTGGTCATTCAATCTATCTATTTGAGATTGAATTATAGAAGGGTCTGCAAAAGGAGGTAAAGATTTTTTACCTTCTTCTAACTTTCTCATTTGTTCTTCCATGCTTCTTTGTTCTTCTAGTAAAGTAGTATAGTCAGCATATCTGCCAGCATATTCAAATCCTCTACCTGCAGTTCCAGCTGCTAGTCTTTCCTGTTCTTCTTCTGACATCTGTTCTGATATGTCACCTATCATAGCTCGAGTGAACTTATCTTGATCCGATAGACGTTCTGCTTTTTTAGCGGTGAACCTTGCATACGGGTCTTTAGCGGATGCTGCCGCCGTTGAAAAAATACTTCCTGTAGGTTCTGCACTAGCTACATTTAAACCAAAGTCGACTAGAAATTGACTTAGATCTCCTCTACCTCTAGTGGGTGCATATTTATCATAAAGTGCTTGTCTTTCTTCCATTCGTTCTTCAAAGGTTTTTCCTTCAGCATATCCTAGTCTCGGAACAACTCCGGACATGATACCCTGGTCGGTGTTACCACCTAATCGAAACATGGGTCTTTTTAAAACTCTTGTCATTACGCTCCTATATTAGG
>LUQU01000074.1 GCA_001628005.1 SAR86 cluster bacterium REDSEA-S09_B4 | reverse complement strand
TAGCTATTTCTTTAGGTCAAGCGCTTGTTAAGAATGACTTCTCCATGGTTTATGGAGGTGGAGGGGTAGGCTTGATGAACCAAATTGCCAATGAAGTTTTAAAGCATGAAGGAAAAGTTACAGGAGTTATAACAGAAAGGTTAACAGATGTAGAAGCAGGGCATGAAAATCTTACTAAGTTATATGTTGTTAAGACCATGCATGAAAGAAAAGCAAAAATGGCTCAATTATCTGATGCAATTATATCTTTGCCTGGAGGAGTAGGGACTTGGGAAGAATTTTTTGAAGCTTTAGCTTGGAATCAGCTTGGTATTCATTCAAAACCTATAATTCTTTTAAATGTAGAAGGTTATTATGATGAGCTTTACTCGTTTTCATTAAAAGCTTGTAAAGAAGGATTTATTCCTCAGTCAACTTTAGATGATTTTTATTTAATAAGTAATGTAGCAGATGCAATTGAGTGTATTAACGAATTTAAACCTCGGGATAAAACTCAATGGTTTAAAAGGCTTAAAGAATAAGCCTTTTAGAGACATAAAATAATAATATTATTTAATATTTACTTATAAATAATTGTTTTTATTGAAGAATAGATTTTTTTAAAGATTTAATAAAATTATTTTACTTTTACTTGCAATCTAAATTGAATTTGATATCTTTACTTCTACGCTATTACTCCAACGAAACTGGACCTCGAGACCCAGATTCAGAAGAGAATGGACAGAAGAAGAAGGGTGAAAAGATAAGCGAAAGCAAGTCGACTGCACAAGAAGGGTACTTGTGGCACAGTGAGAAACCCGCACTGACCCCTTCAACTTCGATTAAAGACACCACTTTTAGTGGTGTTTTTTTATTCAAAACTAAATGTCTGAGCTAATGTATGTAAGGTCTTGCCTGATTTAAAAGAACTTTCGTATACATCTAACGCTTCTATTACAGAATTAACAGGCTCTTCTAATTCAATGATTTGTGAAAAAGGTCTATTCTTATCTTTAAACCTTGCAAGAGTGATATGAGGTCGAAAAGTTCTTAAGGTCATTCCAAACCCTATTCTTGCTACGACTTTTTCTACTTCATCAAAAAGTTTCTGAAGCCTTGGTGTTACAGCAATGTTCGCTACAAGAACTTGTCCATTTTCATTTGGAAAATAACTTAAAGAATCTATTTCAACAGGTAAATTTTTAAAAACAGGTCTATTTTCTAGATTTTCAAACATTTCCTCTTTTTGTTCTGGTTCCATAACGCCAATAAAGTTAATGGTTATATGGTGCTGATTATCTTTAGACCAATTTACCTTATGATTTCTAATAAGAAATTTTTTTTGATCTTCTTTCAGCTCACAGATAACCTTATTAAATTCAGGTTTTGGTGTTAGAGCTATAAATATTCTAGACATGGTTAACTAGAAAATAATAATGATTACCTTGATGGAATCAAGCACTTTATTCGTACGTTAGGATAAAATATGTACTAAGGAAGAAATTTTGAGCAATAAAAAAAGAGTATTAACTGGCATAACTACAAGCGGTATACCACATATAGGAAATTTAGCTGGAGCAATCTTACCCGCTATAAAAGCAAGTCAAAATAAATCTACTGAATCTTTCCTATTTTTAGCTGATTACCATTCATTAATTAAAAATAACGATCCTCAATTGACTTATTCTTCAAGCTTTGAGATAACAGCCTGTTGGTTGGCTTGTGGGTTAGACCCAGAAGAGGTAATTTTTTATAGACAGTCAGACATACCACATATTATGGAGTTAACTTGGGTACTTGGATGTTTAACATCTAAGGGCCTTATGAACAGAGCTCATGCCTACAAAGCAGCTGTAGCAGATAATAAAAAGGACGATCCAGATAAAGGAATTACTATGGGACTATTTAATTATCCTGTACTAATGGCTGCCGATATTCTCATGTTTAACGCTGATATCGTTCCAGTTGGACAAGATCAAAAACAGCATGTAGAAATGACCAGGGATATCGCTTTAAGATTTAATCATCATTATGGAGAAGTTTTTACTGTTCCGGATGTATCTATAGAAGAAGATGCAGGCACCTTACCTGGAACTGACGGTAGAAAAATGAGTAAGAGTTATAAAAATGTTATACCTATTTTCCTAAGCAAAGATGATCTAAGAAAAAGAATAATGAAAATCAAAACAGATTCAAAAGAACCAGGGGAACCTAAGGAAATTGAAGATTCATCTATTTTTAATATTTATCGCGCTTTTGCTAGTAAAAAACTAACAACTGAACTAACTAATAAATATAAAGAAGGAATAGCTTGGGGAGAAGCTAAAGAATTATTGTTTGAATTATTAGAAGAAAAAATAAGCCCTTTAAGAAAAAACTATGAAGTACTTATTGAAGATAGAGCAGGATTAGAAAAAATATTACTTTCAGGGGCTGAGAAGGCCCTTGATGTATCAACCCCTATTATCAATAAAGTTAGACAAGCAGTTGGTATTAGAGGCTTTGGGGATTAAATAAACTTAACCTTTAAAAGATCAGAATTATAGAATCTGATTTTAAACTTAATTTTCACCATGAATAAACTTCCATCTATTATTTGGTTATTGTCAGGAGGGCTATTTTTTGTTGGGGCAGGCCAGTCTGTAGTGTTTATAACAATACCACCCTTAGCAAGAGATTTAGGGTTAAGTGAAGTTGAAACTGGTTCTATATTTGCTGTTTCAGCGCTTGCTTGGATGCTGTTTAGTCCTTATTGGGGTAAATTAAGTGATCAACTAGGAAGGAAGATTATAGTTATCGTAGGCTTAATTGGCTGCGCTGTCTCTTTAATTTTATTTAGTAGTGCTTTATCTCTTGGGACCGCAGGAGTTTTACTAGGCTGGAAGTTATTGGCAGTATTGATTTTTGCAAGGATGATAAATGGCATTCTAGGCAGTGCTACAAGACCAGGTGCAGGGGCTTGGGTTGCTGATGTAACAAGTCAGGATCAGAGAAGTGGAGGATTTGGTAGATTAAATGCAGGCTTTTCTGCTGGTCGAATAGCTGGTCCGGCTATAGCTGGATTTCTTCTCGTAATTTCATATACATTGCCTTTTTATATTTTTTCGATAGGACTATTCTTCATTACAGTTATGCTCTTAAGACAGCCTTCAAAAGAACTAGAAAAAAAACAAGAAGACCCGGCAAGTGATTTACAACTATTAGATAACAGGGTGTGGCCTTTCTTAATTGTTGGTATTTCATTAGGAATATGTAATGCAGTTGTAGTCCAAACTTCATCCTTTTATTTTCTAGATGTTATCGTTCCCGAAGTATCTAACCCCATCGCATATGCGAGTGTAGGATTTATGTTGGCAGCGTTTGGAAGTATTATTGGTCAACTCTTAATAGCGGATAGACTAAGAGTATCTCCTGGATCTTTAACTCGATACGGAACATTCTTAATAGCTATTGCACTATTATGTATTTCCTTTAGCAAAACTCTTAACCTAATATATTTCTCCTTCTTTTTATTTGGATTAGGTCAAGGAACTCAAAGTACAGGTTTAGCTGCAGGTATATCTCTGTCTGTAGGAAAACATCACCAAGGTAAAGCGAATGGGTTTATGGGTATGGTTATACCTGTAGGGCATATATTTTCTCCTTTAATAGCTATGCCTCTTTATATGGCTTCGCCCCATTATCCCTACTTATTAGGATTTCTAGTTATGTTCTTCTCACTTCTTTTTATTCAACTCAATAAACAACATAGATGGATTAGAAAAAAAGGCTATAAGCGAGTTAATTTAGAAGAAGCTCAGTCTCTAGAAGAGACTTAAATAATGGTATTATTGATCATCAGTAACAAAAAAAAAGAGAAAAAGTATGTTTGCTAAAGATCTGCTTAAAGGAAAGAGAATTCTAGTCACAGGCGGCGGCTCAGGATTAGGAAAAGAGATGGCCCGTTACTTTTTAAAATATGGAGCAGAAGTACTTATTTGTGGAAGAAGGGTAGGTGTTTTAGAAGATACGGCAAAAGAACTAATGGATGAGAATGGCGGGCTAGTTAAATGCTATGGACTGGATATCAGAGGAGCCCAGGACGTAGACGACACTATTGAACAAATATTTTTGGAAGGTCCTTTAGATGGCCTAGTAAACAATGCAGCTGGGAATTTTATTTCTAGAACTGAAGATTTATCTCATAGAGGCTTTGAAGCAATAGCTAGCATAGTTTTTCATGGTACTTTTTACGTAACTCATTCTGTGGGTAAAAGATGGCTTGAGCTAGACCGAAAAGGGTCAATAGTCTCGATATTAGCTACATGGGTTTGGACGGGTTCAGCATTTACAGTGCCCTCCGCCATGTCAAAAAGTGGTATACATGCTATGACTAAATCTTTAGCAACAGAGTGGGGACACGCTGGTATAAGACTAAATGCTATAGCTCCAGGACCTTTTCCTACTGAAGGCGCTTGGGCTAGACTCTCTCCAGGTCAAGATCCCAATGCTGATGCAAGTGACGGTATGTATTCAGGTAACCCTATGGGTAGATTTGGTGAAATGGCTGAACTAGGGAACTTAGCAACTTTTTTAATGTCTGATGGATGCGACTATTTAACTGGACAAACTATAGCTTTAGATGGAGCAGAATACTTAACTGGAGGAACTTTTTACAGGGCCTTAGCGTCTTTAAAAGATGAAGATTGGGAGGCTATTAAGTCAACTATCAAGGCCACGAATGAAAAAGATAAACAAAAAAGATCTGTTTAAGAAAAATTAATTTAGGTGTAATTATGAGTGAAACAACAATATCAGAAATGAAAAGAGTCTTAGACTTACAAAAACAACTTCATATCCAGGAAGGGCCGGCAAGTGCCCAATTAAGGAAAGACAGGATTGATAGGTGTATTGCAATGGTTAAGAAATACCAAGATACAATAATTTCAGCTCTTCAAGATGATTTTGGTAATAGGGATCCTATTATGAGTGTAGCTACTGAAGTTATGTCTGCTATTGGGCCCTTAGAGCATGCAAAAAAGAATCTAGTAAAGTGGATGAAACCAGAAAAGAGAAAAGCACAGATAGCACCTTTAGGTCCGTTATTAGGCTTATTGGGAGCAAGAGCAAAGATTGAATATCAGCCCATGGGTACAGTAGGTTGTATTAGTCCGTGGAATTTCCCAGTTAATTTAGTTTTGGCTCCTATGGGAGGAATTTTGGCAGCAGGAAACAGAGTAATGGTAAAGCCTTCTGAAATAACTCCATCAACTTCAAGTGTTACTCAGAAGATGTTTAAGGAATATTTTGATGAGGTTGAAATAGCAGTTTTTACAGGAGACGCTGAAGTTGGAGCTGCGTTTAGTGGTTTACCTTTTGACCACATGTTATTTACTGGAGGTACTTCTA
>LUQU01000073.1 GCA_001628005.1 SAR86 cluster bacterium REDSEA-S09_B4 | reverse complement strand
TCAGTCGCTGTCAACCCTGTTCTTGGAGAAATATTTTGTGTACTTGTCTGTGCAAGTTGAGGATTAACTGCCGGCGTCGGTGGTAAAGGTGTCTGGCTTTTTTGGCCAGTAAAAGGAGAGATAAGCGGTTTAATTCGTTCAAAGCCTCTTTGCAAGAGTGTAGGTTCTCGTTTTATTTTTCCTTTTTCATCGTAAACAACTCTGCCTTTGTCGTTGGTCACGGCGCCTTTTTCTTCTGGCTTGTAACCTTCGGGAAAGAATTTTTTACCATACCAGTCATCATAAACTTTAAAAAGTTTGTTATATGGATAAACGTAATTTTCACGAATATTGTAGACAAAATCTTTGCTTTTTTCTGTTTTATGTTTTGCAAGATCCTTTAGAGTTTCAACTTTAGTTTCAAATCTTGGTTCAGAAAACTTAATAGGTGTAAATATGCCATCCACTAGATTATAAACTTGCTTCTTATTCATTCCAGCTTTAATCATAATGTCTTCTATTTTACTTTTGCTTAGATCAAGCATCTGCAGATCTTTCACAATCATATACAGGTCTCTTTGAACTCTAAAAGCTTCTTCCTGCATCTTGTCAAATTCTGCAACCATCACTGATGGACGGTCAATAAATCCTTTTGCTTTATAAAATTTTTCCGTTTCGTCAACCGCTCTTAAAAGTCTGTTGGCATCCGATGTTCTCCATCTTAAATCTTTTTTAACATCAATTCTTATAATTCTAGTTCCAGTAAACAAGGCCATAAGTTCATCTCCTAATTCCATAGGTTTACCAGCACCTGATACATCACCCTTAATGGCACTTTTTATTTTCATGCCACTGGAAATGATTCCTGGATTTGCTCCTTTTACAATGTGAACAAAAGACTTATTAATTTTATCTTCTAATGTATCCGTTGGTGAGTAAATTCTAAAGCCCTCTGCTGTTTCACCGGTACGACCACCAATTAAAAAGTTACCACTAACAATATCCTGAACTCTTTCTAGTCCAATTGCTGGTGATAAGAATGGTTGCAGTAGTTCCATAAAGGGCCCATCTTCATCAAACATTAAAGATAAGACATAGTCATCAATTTGTTCATTAACAATTTCTTGTTTAGCAGCCATCGTTAATGCTGCTTGCACCGGTCTTTCTAATACATCGTATGGACTAAAGTATGAGAAATTAATTGCTGCTGATTCTCCATCCTTCCATTTTGTAATTCCAATAAGGTTAGAGTTTTTATCCCAAGGAGCTGCGCCGGAACGTTTGTATGCGTCCCATTGTTCTTTTGAATTTCCTGTTATAAAGTTTGCAATGGCGTGAGCTCCTTCACCAATGCCTTTAAGTGCCAAGTAGCCTCCTAATAATCTTTTATAAGCCATCTGACGAAGAACCGGATTGTCAGTTGCAAGATCTCTTAGAGACATAGCAATCGCTGTTCCTCCTGTTCTTAACATTTCCGCTGGAAACGATACGAAGTTACCAAAGAGAGGAATTTTTCTTAACTCTTGAATTGCGGGTGGTACTTTACTGTATGTGGGATAAGTATTTCTTAAAGAAAAAGCAGCAGCTTCGTCTAATGCTGCGTCTAAGCTTTTTGTTTCTCCCGTTAATAAATGTTTTCTAGAAAATGTTTTTCCATGTCTTTGTAAATATTTTTCCACATCGCTAATGCTTTTTAAAGCTGTTGACAAATCCGATTTATAAAATTCAAAGCCATATTGTTTCCAAAGATTATCTCCTCCTGCATATAATCTTGCTGCTTTTTCTGTAGGAAGAGTCTTCATAATTTTTTCAAACAACTCATCTTCAGTACGAATGACACCTTCTTTAAGGTTATTCATCACGGCTCTCATTTCCTGAGCCACAATGTTTTCATCCCAAACTCCTAGACGAACCATTTTTTCTACGTATTCTGCAAATTCAACTTCATTAATCGGTTGACCTTTTCCTGCTTTGAATACATCTTTAAGCACCATTCTCATAGCGTTAATGACACTAGAGTTATGACCGACATGTCCGTTCCATAATGAAAAGAAAGAAGCAGAAGTTACATTACGAACTTGTGTTTGTGGAGAGTATAATGTCTTACCTGCTTGCACACCTACTTTAAATTGTAAAAGTTGTCGCCATACTGGCATTTTAATAATTCTATCTAAAGCTGTTCCTGATCCTCTGAACATTTGTACCAGTTCAGGATGAGTCCATAGTCCTTCAATGGTGCTCTTCATAGACCCTAGTCGCTTGATGCCGGTCACCTGCATCGGGGTTCTAAATCTTGTTCGCGCTGCTTCCAGTGAATCAAATAGCCAACCATTCTTTAATCCCATAGCGGCTATTCGATCGAAGCCTTTTTTAGTTGCAGTTGCTGCAATGGCATCGGAAACAGTGAATAGGACCTGTGATCTTAAATCTTTTTCTTGTCCTAATAATCGTTTAATAGTTTTAGGAAGTTCTTCACCAGTCTTCATAAATTGATATTTGTCTCCTCTGAGATGAAGTTTTCCAATCTCTTTCATAACTTTAACAGGATTGACTCCGGATGCTCTTCCTGTTTCTAAAATGTCATTAACTAAATCATCAGCGTATCGTTCTAAATAATTTCTTGGAAACTGGCTACCATGGGCATCTTGTGCCACGATTTGCATATCTCTATTTTTACGAACTACATTATCAAGAAGCCAGTTTTTAGCATCTATTCTTACATTTTTATCTGGAACGTATTTAGGATTATTAAAAATAGAAAAAGATCTAACAAGATAACCATCTACCTTACCTGTTAAAGCTTTTCTTAAATCATCGATTACATCATTTTTAGTACCCTTTGGTAGATTCTTACCAAACTCCGTTAAAATTTTATTAATGTCTTTTCTTAAAGCATAAGCCAAAGGTCTAAGATCAGGATCTAATCCTGATAGTTTCTTTTTACCTTGTAGATAATCCACTGCATCATCTAACAGCATTTTCTCGTAGGCTTTAGAGGTCATGTTAGTGTCTTTTCTTTGACCAAATTTCTTGGCAAGATTATAAGCACGTTTTTCCATGCCTTCTAATAGTTTATCAATCTTTCTAGCTTTTGATTTGATGTTAAGAATAACCGCTTCACTAATACCTTCAATGGTTTGCGGTGTTTTACCAAAGGATCTGAACCAGGATAATACATTATCGATTCGTTTTAATCTTGCTTCTGTTTTATTGGGACTAGTAACTTGAAAGAGTCTCCAGTCTTCAAAAGGTGGTAGCTTTTTGTATCCCAATTTAGAAAACCATGGTGATAGCATCTTTTTA
>LUQU01000072.1 GCA_001628005.1 SAR86 cluster bacterium REDSEA-S09_B4 | reverse complement strand
TTCATTCAATAAATCCCAAGTCTCCCTTCCAGAAACAATTCTACCTTTTGATAAATGGGGAGGTATAGATTTATTAAAGTATTCTCTAGGCTTAGAACCAGTTGATTTAACAAGAATGTAGCTATTCATCAGTCGGTTAAAGATAGTCTTCATTTCAGCTCTTAACCATAACTCATAACCAGCCCTGATAATAAAACTATCATGGATGGGAAGAAGAACTATTCCTTCCATTCTAAAGAACAACATCAATTCATCTGCTATCATTGAGTCTAGATACATGAGCTCTAAACCTACACCTGTGCCAAAAAGATGTGCAATTGATTTGTGATACTTTTTTACTAAATTGTTTAGTTCCTTGTGAGAGAGTTTCAGCTCTTCTAACTCACTTGGTTTAAGTCGGTAACGTCCACTTTCATCGTTGAGAAGTGCATTAATGTATATCTTGATGAGTTCTCTTGCTCGTGTGAGGTATTTCTTTGAGCCTTTAAGACCAATATCATATAAGTCTTGTTTCTCTGGTACTTTTATTCCTTCCTTGGCATAGAGCAATCTCAGGGACATTGTTGAGAAATCTACTTCTACTGTTTTATAACCATCTATGGTGATATGAGGCCTGTACCGAGAGGGCAAGCCTTGCCACCATCCACCATAAAACCTTCCGCCAAGATAAGTAACACCTCTTGAATAAATGCGCCTCAAGTGAACTAAAGAGAAGTTCAGGGCATGGATAGGTTTTTCCTCCCAAAAGAAATGAGACTTGGAAGTTTTTTCTTCTACTTTCATTTCTTCTTGAATTGTTATTAAATCCTTGTTTCCTAAATCAAGAGCAATACAGTGCCGGCTTAAGAACTCATTCATCCTAAAGAGGTTTTCTTTTTGTATGGCTATGAGTTTTGTTTTAGGAGTTGGAACAGTAATCTTGGTATGTTTCTTTCTTTTATTCTTTTTATCTTTGTTCAGGACTCTATCCCTGACAATGATAATTTCTTTAGTTCTGTCTGGGGGATAATATCGCCATCTAAAGCCCAGGTCTTTAAAGAGTTTTTCTAGTTTATGGGAAGCCCAGACACGCGTCACCTTACCACTATACTCACTTCCTTTTTTAATATTAATGAAGAATAAAGCATCCAGGGCATCAATAACCTTGCGGACATTCTTATACCCGTATGTGTCCCTGCTATAACTCTTGGCTGTCATCTTAATGGCAACAGCCATTTTAGGAATCGAGAAATAAGAGAGGTACAGAGCATTGAGGAGGTGAGTTGCAACCTGTTTCTCCTTCTTCTTAATTGAAGAAGTAATTCCTCTAGTACTTTTCCTTGAAGAGTTAATCTGAAGAAGAACTGTTTCTATTATTTCACTTAAGAGAACGTCTCTTCCAATAGGATGCCATTCAAATAACCTGTCTTTCATTTGTATTATTCTAAAGGATATAAATTTATTATAACTTCTTCATTAATTGTTAGAAGTATATCACCTTTCTTCAAATTGGCTCTCTTGGCATAACTATTTGGATTAATTTCAGCTATAACTACACCTTTAATGATATCTAGATTTAACTCTTGCATTAACACAGGTGAGATGTTTTCTAAAACAACTCCATTCAAAGGATTGGAACCTTTAATTAAGGTTGAGTTCCGCAGTGGTATTTCTTCAGGATATTCTATTGGAAAATTTATCATTATCTCCTTTCCCTCTCTACTTATTGTCAATGGAATTGTTGGTAAATCTTCTGTTACAATTATGTAATATTCTAAACTAGTTAAGTTGAAAATTTCCTGATTATCTATTGAAATTAAAATATCATTCTTTCGCAAACCAGCCTTTTGAGCAGGAGATTGATTCCATACTGAATTAATAACTACATACGTTTTGTTTTTCAAACCCATTTTAACTGCTTCTTCAGAAGATATAGTTTTGGTTTTTCCTCCAAACCAATGTCGCAATTTTGGTGTTCCTCTATTGTATGAACGTAGCAATGCTTTAACCATGTTAGATGGAATAGCAAAACCAAGACCAGCAGAACTGCCTGAACGTGAAAAGATAGCAGTATTAATACCAACTAATTTACCATCCATAGAAATCAGAGCTCCTCCCGAGTTGCCTGGATTAATTGCAGCATCCGTTTGTAAAAAAAACCCAATATCAGTTATTCCAACTCCTGTTCGTGCCTTTGCTGAAATAATTCCTGTTGTTACGGTTTGCCCAACACCAAAAGGATTACCTATAGCTACAACTAGGTCGCCAATATCAATTGTTGAAGAGTCAGAAAATTCAAGATGGGGAAATGTTTCTCCTTCATGTTGAATTTGAATAAGAGCTAAATCAGTAGTCTCATCGGCATAAATGATAGAGGCACTATATTCTTGTCCTGCTGAGAAAGTCACTTGTATTTCATTAGCCTGAGCTATTACATGTTCATTTGTAATAATTAATCCAGTTCCATCTATTACTACGCCCGAACCTAAAGAACGCTCTATTCTCTCTTGAGGTAAACCAAATCCCTGACCAAAAAACTGATTGAAAAAAGGGTCATTAAAAAAAGGACTCTTGTTATAGCGAAGTACTTTTTTATCTACATAAATATTGACTACAGCAGGAGCTGTTGCTTTAACAATGGGAGCGAAAGACAATGTAATTTCATTTTCTTTTTTTGGAATCTCTACAGAAAAAACCTTAAAATTTAATAAAATAAACAAAAATATAAGAGAATGTTTTATCATTTGCATAACTTTCTTAATATATCCTCTGCCTTTATAGGAATCCGTGTCCCGTGCACTAGATTGAATTACATATACGGAATTAAAGGAAAAATCATTCGTTAAATAAAAAAAATGAAATTGAAGTGTTACGAATTTGCACCCCTAATTAGAGTATAAAATGTTGATTATTTTTTATCAAGAAGTTTAATTAGTAATTGTGCGTACTCTCTTGCGTCATCTATTGCCTTATGTGTATGCTTAGTATTATCATGTAAATCTTTTGGATATGTATCACGATGAATGTCAGTAAAATCTTTTTTTAGTACTGCTGCTGCATAGGATTTGATATCAAATGCTCCTTGTCCTTTGTTATCAAAAAAAGGTTTCGTGAAGGGTGGTTCTTCTAATTCATCTTTTAAAAATGTTTGCATATACCAATTAATCCACATGAAATCTAAAGGGGCAGGATGAGCGGCCATAACTCGAGGTTTTGGTAAAGTTAGAAGCCAATTTCCAAATTGATTCATTCCTTCTTTTGGTTCTACCTGATTAATTTTACAATACATTAATGCTTTGGGTGCGTTTTTATTAAACCATTCCATGGTTTTAGAATGGGGTTTTGCCTTTTTTAAAGGTAATAAATTAATTTCAAATTCTCCAAAAATGTTACCTACTTTATTTACGGCTACAGCACCTAGACTCATCATAGAATGTGGACCAGGGATAGGACCGTCCGCTTCAATATCACAAACTACGTAGGTAATCATTATTATCTATACTACTCAGAGTTTTATATAATCTTTTAACTGTTTATTTTCCTCTTTATACTGTTCTATAATGTGGTTGACTACATCACCAATAGAAACAATCCCAAGTATTTTTTTTCCATCCACAATTGGGATATGTCTAATTTTTTTATGTGTTACAATCTCCATCAATTCAGTAACAGAAGTATCTAGATTACAAGTTATTATTTGTTGCGTCATTATTTTAGTAACTGATAGCTCATTGTTAAATTCATCTTGAGAAACAAATCGGGCAAGGTCACGCTCAGACACTATCCCTATAATTTCATTATTTTGCTTGTTTAACACTGGCATGGCACCAACATTATGTTTTTGGAGTTTTTCACTAGCAGTCTTTAGGGTGTCAAGTTCACTTAACGTGAAACATTCTCTTTTAGAAAGTTTGGTAACAAGCGTTTCAGTCATAATTTTATTTGTATTAAAAACTTATTCATTTACCTTAATTTTTCCCGATGGGCCAAATCCAATCTTTACATCAACCAACCTAGTATTCGGATGATAATCAAAGTAACAACAAACAATTAATAGTTTTTTTAACATTCTCCTCTCTCACAACTTCCTCAATATATTTTCTGCCTTAAGATGAGTATACCTAAAAAGCATTCTAACATCCTTATGCCCAGAAATTAAGGCGACTTCAGGAATGCTCAATCCTTTTTCAAAGAACCGTGAGATAGCTTCGTGGCGTAAATCATGGAAGTGTAGGTTTTTGATATTTCCTTTTTTCTTAAGTCTATCCCAAGCTAGTCTTACTGCATTGGAAGACATGGGGAAGGGAAGTTGAGTGTTCTCTAGAATGTACAAAGCTCTTTTGGTTAATGGAATGGTTCGTGGATGACCGTTCTTGGTTTGATTTATGGTTAAAATTTGTGAGCCAATATCATTATAGTGTATTCTTAAAATTTCCCCCCGTCGCATTCCTGTTTCAAGTGCTAATTCAATGATAGAGCGCAAGTATTTGTGGGAATAATTTCCTTTAACTAAAAAACTATATTCATAATTTGTTAATCTTCTCTCACGTCTTTGATTGCACTTAGGTTTTTTAATCTTATGCAAGGGGTTTTTGACATTCAAGCACCATTCTTTTCTGGCAGTATTAAAAATATGTTGAATGATATTCAATTCTCTTAATAAAGTTGAAGCTTTGACTTCCTGTAAACGGCTGTCCCTGTATTTTGCCATAACTTTAGGGGTGACTAGATTAAAAGAGAGTTTTGAAAACGATTGTTTTTGTAATGCTCTTAGTCTTATTATCTCCTCTCTAGCTCCACGCTTGTGGCAAGATACAGTGTTGATGTATTTGTCGATAATAGAAGAGAAGCTAGGAAATATATTGGTCTTAAACTCCAAGTAATCTTGCTGCAGCATTATTTCACATTCTTTTGCCCACTGAAGAGCATCTTTTTTGTAGATAAATGTTTTACTTAAGAGTGGATGATTTTTTTGTCGTACTTGAACTTGCCATTGATTATTTCGCTGTCTTATAGTCGCCATTTGTTTTCTCCTTGTGACACAGTTGTGACACGGAAGAGAAAACTATAAAAAAACTAAGGAGCAGGGTGCGTAGCTCAGCGGTAGAGCACTG
>LUQU01000071.1 GCA_001628005.1 SAR86 cluster bacterium REDSEA-S09_B4 | reverse complement strand
GTAGAATCTATTGCCCTTTTCAAAAAGGATTGCTTCGATGATGGAACACAAGAATTTACTACAATTCCCTCAAAAAACTGGGCTTTATGACCCTTCTTATGAGAAAGATTCTTGTGGAGTGGGAATGGTCGCAAATATCAAAGGAATCGCTTCTAGGCAGATTATGGAAGACGCTTATTTGGTTAATTCCAGAATGGATCATAGAGGTGGTTGTGGATTCGAAGAAAATACAGGAGATGGTGCTGGCATTCTGGTCGCTCTTCCACATAATTTCTTCAAAAAAATATCAACAGAGATGGGAATTAAACTACCTAAAAAAGGGTCCTATTCCGTTGGTAATATTTTTTTACCTCAAGATGAAAAAGAAAGAGAGCTTTGTAAAAGAAAAATTGAAAAAATAATTGATTCAGAAAACCAGACATTCTTGGGTTGGAGAATGGTCCCTACAGACTCAAAAAAAGCTAATGTCGGGCCTGCAGCAAAACTTTCCCAGCCAGTTATAGAACAATTATTTATTAAATCTTCTAATGGAATAGATCAAGATGAGTTTGAAAGGAAACTTTATCTAATTAGAACGCAATTCAGTCATCAACTACGTACTAATAAAAAACTTACTCAAGCTAGTTTATTGTTTGCCTGTAGTCTTTCTTCGAAAATCATTGTTTATAAAGGGATGCTAACCCCCTCACAACTTTTTCCTTTCTTTCCTGATCTAGAGCAAGAAAGTTTTGAGACCCATTTGGCTATGGTTCACTCCAGATTCAGTACCAATACCTTCCCTTCTTGGGACAGGGCACAACCAAATAGATATATGTGTCACAACGGTGAGATCAATACCTTAAAAGGTAATGTTAACTTGATTAGTGCGAGACAAGGTGTAGCTCAAAGCGATCTCTTCCAAGAAAAACTTAAAGACTTATTCCCTATTGCTGAACCGGATAGCTCTGATTCAGGTAATTTTGACAACATCCTCGAATTTCTGATGTTAACTGGAAGAACCCTTCAAGAATCAATAATGATGATGATTCCTGAAGCTTGGCAATCCAATGAGATTATGAATCAAGATAAAAGGGCTTTTTATGAATACTCTTCATCTTTAATGGAACCTTGGGATGGTCCTGCTTCTATTGTCTTCACTGATGGTAATTACATAGGGGCTGTGCTTGATAGAAATGGACTAAGGCCCAGTAGGTATTATGTAACTAAAGATGACAAGGTAATCATGGCTTCTGAAGTTGGAGTTCTGCCTGTAGATCCAAGTAATGTGCTCATGAAAGGCAGGCTACAGCCAGGAAAAATGTTTCTTATAGATTTTGAAGAAGGAAGGATGGTTCCTGATGAAGAAATAAAAGAAAAGATTTATAAGGCCAATCCTTATAAAAAATGGACGAAAGAACAGATAGTGGCTCTTGAAGAAATTACTGATAAAAAAGTCTCTAAGCCAAAACTAACTGATGACCTGATCTCCAGAATGCAAGCTTTTGGGTATACCGTGGAGACAATGCAATTTATGCTCTTGCCTATAGTACGCGAATTAAGAGATCCACTGGGTTCGATGGGGAATGATGCAGCATTAGCATGCCTTTCAGATAAACCAAGACTAATTTTTGACTACTTCAAGCAACTGTTTGCTCAAGTGACTAATCCGGCTATAGATTCCATTCGAGAAGAGGTAATCATGTCGTTGGAATGTCTAATTGGCCCCGAAGGGAACCTATTATCTCGATTGCCTGAAAACGCACACAGATTGAGAGTAAAAAATCCAATTATTTCAGACACTGAGTTAGCAAGTATCCATAACTTGAATTCTCATGGTTGGAAAACTAAGACCATAGACATAACTTATCCAAAGGGAAGTACAGATAAAAAAGACATGCTTTCTGCTCTAGATAGAATTTGTAAAGAGTCTGAAGAAGCTATTGAACAAGGTTTCTCTTTTATTATCCTATCCGATAAAAAGTTAGGGCCAGAAAATATTGCCTTAAGCTCATTATTAGCGTGTTCTACGGTTCATCATCACCTAATTAAAAGAGAGAAGAGAACTCGAATTGGTATTGTTATCGAAACTGGAGAAGCTCGCGAAGTTCATCATCATTGCCTGCTGATAGGCTATGGAGCTGATGCCATTAATCCTTATTTGGCTTTTGAGTCTTTATGGCAAGCTAGACAAGACGGTCTTCTAGATCAAATCTCTTTTGATGAAATGGTTAAGGCCTATAAAAAGGGAGTTGCCAAAGGAATACTCAAAGTTATGGCTAAGATGGGTATTTCAACGTTGCAATCCTATAAGGGAGCACAAATATTTGAAGCAGTTGGTTTGGCTGATGAAATCATTAAAAAATGTTTCCCAGGCACTGCAAGTCGTGTCCAAGGTGTTAATTTCGATATCTTGGTCAATGAGGTCCGAAGAAGACATGAATTAGGGTATCCCAAAGATAATGCCAACAATGTCGAAGTACTTCCTAACCCTGGAGATTTTCACTGGAGACATGGCGGTGACTCTCATATGTGGGACCCTGAAACGATCTCTGATCTCCAACTGGCTGCCAGAAATAATAATGAAGATTCTTATTGGAAATTTGCAAACTACGCGAATGACCAAACGACTAAAGACAGTACCTTAAGGGGTTTATTAAAGTTTAAATATTCTAAAAAACCCTTAGATTTAGAAGAAGTTGAACCGGAAAAAGAAATAGTAAAACGTTTTGCTACTGGAGCCATGAGCCTGGGCTCTATCTCCACTGAAGCTCATGAATCACTCGCCATAGCAATGAATAAATTAGGTGGCAAATCCAATACTGGTGAAGGTGGAGAAGACCCCATCAGGTTTAAGTCATTAGAAGATGGGGTTTCTAAAAGATCAGCAATTAAACAGGTGGCTTCTGGAAGGTTTGGCGTCACCATGTGGTATTTAACAAACTCTGATGAACTCCAAATTAAAATAGCTCAGGGAGCAAAACCTGGAGAAGGTGGCGAATTGCCAGGCAGAAAAGTAGATGATTACATTGCAAAGATTAGACACTCAACTCCAGGAGTAGGATTAATCAGCCCTCCTCCGCATCATGATATCTACTCTATAGAAGACATTGCTCAACTGATTCACGATCTTAAGAATGCCAACAGAGAAGCAAGAATAAGTGTGAAATTAGTTTCTGAAATAGGTGTCGGGACAATTGCAGCTGGAGTGGTGAAGGCAAAAACTGACCATTTAGTTATCGCCGGTCATGATGGTGGAACGGGTGCTTCTCCGTTAACTTCTATTAAGCACGCAGGATTACCTTGGGAATTAGGTATAGCTGAAACTCACCAAACATTGGTAATGAATAATTTACGATCCAGGGTGGTTCTTCAAACTGACGGCCAGATCAAAACTGGAAGAGATGTGGCAATAGCTGCGTTACTTGGTGCTGAGGAGTATGGGTTTGCCACCGCTCCACTGATCACTCTTGGATGCATAATGATGCGTAAATGCCATCTAAATACTTGCCCCGTAGGCATTGCTACTCAAGACAAAGAATTAAGAAAAAAATTTGAAGGAGATCCTGAACACGTAATCAATTATCTATTCATGGTAGCTAAAGAGTTGAGGGTAATAATGGCCCAGCTTGGTTTTAAAACCGTCAATGAAATGATAGGAAGAGTTGATTGCCTTAATTAAGCTAAGTAAAAAAGCGATTCAAAAAGCAGAAAAAGTTCAAATTGAGCTGCCAATAAAAAATACTAATAGGGTCGTAGGTACCATTCTCTCCAATGAGGTATCGAAAGTCTGGGAAGATAAAGGTCTACCTGAGGATACTATAAACATAAAACTGAATGGCTCAGCAGGCCAAAGCTTAGCGTCTTGGTTAGCGAAAGGAATCACTATAACTTTGGAAGGCGATGCCAATGACTATGTTGGCAAAGGTTTATCGGGTGGCAAGTTAATTATTTACCCCCCAAAGGAAAGTAGTTTTAAACCAGAAGAAAATATTCTTATTGGTAATGTTGCTTTATATGGTGCAACTGGAGGCGAAGCGTATTTTAGAGGTGTGGCTGCTGAGAGATTCTGTGTGAGAAACAGTGGTGCCAAAGTAGTAATAGAAGGAATTGGAGACCATGGTTGTGAGTACATGACTGGAGGCCGGGCGGTAATTTTGGGTCCAGTAGGAAGAAATTTTGGAGCAGGCATGAGTGGCGGTATAGCTTATGTGCATGATCCCAAAGACAAGTTAGAACAGCTATCTAATCTTGATACTTTTGAATTAGAAAAAATAGAAATAGAAGAAGACATAGATGAATTAAAGCTACTCATAGAAAACCATTCAGTTTATACAGGCTCTGATGTAGCAAAAAGAATTTTAAAAAACTGGGACAAAGAGCTAAAGGCTTTCAAGAAAGTTATGCCAACTGACTACAAGAGAGTTCTTCTAGAACAAGACAGAAAGGAAAAGAAGGCTGGATAGATGGGTAAAGCAACTGGGTTTAAAGAGTTTAAAAGGGTTGTAGAACCTTATAGACCAGCAAAAGAAAGAGTATTGGATTTTAAAGAAATCTATACAGAACATGATGAGAACAATCTGGGAACACAGGCTTCAAGATGCATGGACTGTGGAGTACCCTTCTGCCAATCCAATGAAGGCTGTCCGGTGTACAACCTTATTCCGGAATGGAATGATCTGGTTTATCAAAATAGATGGGAAGAAGCGTTTGAGAGGTTAATCAAAACCAATAATTTTCCTGAAATAACAGGAAGAGTTTGTCCTGCGGTATGTGAAGGAGCCTGCGTCTTAGGAATTACTGAAACACCGGTAGCTATAAAAAACCTTGAATGTGCTATTTCAGATAAAGGCTTAGAAAATGGATGGTTTAAGGCAGCACCACCTAAAAATAGGACTGGAAAGAAGGTAGCTATTGTAGGCTCTGGACCTGCGGGTTTATCGGCAGCTCAAGAATTGAACTACGCAGGACACACCGTCAGTGTCTACGAAAGAGATGACCGGATAGGTGGTTTGATGATGTATGGAATACCCAACATGAAGTTAGAAAAATCTATTTTAGAATTCAGAATAGATCTTATGGAAAAAGAAGGTATTAATTTCTTTACCAATACCGACGTAGGAAACAATAAAGACAGCTCAGCTAGTGTTGAAGAACTTTCTAAAAATAATGATGTCATTTTATTGGCAACAGGAGCTACTCAACCTAGAGACCTACCTATCCCTAACAGAGAAGCAAACGGCATTCACTTTGCCATGGACTTTCTGAGGGCAAACACTAAAAGTCTCTTGGATAGCAATCATAAGGATCAAAACTACATAAACGCTAAAGACAAAGATGTGATAGTTATTGGAGGTGGTGATACGGGTACAGACTGCATCGGTACTGCCTTAAGACATGGTTGCAAGTCTTTAACCAACTTTGAAATCCTACCCCAACCTCCTGTTGAAAGAGCAGAAGACAATCCATGGCCCCTTTTCCCCAAAACTTACAAAGTGGATTATGGTCATGAAGAATCTACTGAGTTATTTGGAAGTGACCCCAGAGAATTCTCCGTATCCGGAAAAGAATTTAAAAAAGATGGTGAGGGCAATCTTACAGGTATCGTTACGGTTGAAGTGGATAATGCTTTTAAAGAGGTTTCAGGTACTGAGAAAGAATGGAAAGCTGACCTTATCCTTCTTGCAATGGGATTCCTAGGACCTGAAGACTACGTAGTAAAAAACTTAAAAGTGGACCTTGATGAAAGAAGTAACTACAAAGCTGAACACAATATCCATGTGACTAGTAACCCCAAGGTATTTGCTGCTGGCGATTGTCGAAGAGGACAATCTTTGGTGGTTTGGGCTATTAATGAAGGCCGAGCAGCAGCTAGTGAAATAAATAATTTTCTTACTTAGCCTTTGACTACTCTCATTAAGCCTTCTTGGACTGCTGAAGCTATAAGCTTCCCATCTCTGGTATAGACACTTCCCCTGTTAAAACCTCTAGCATTACTGGCACTTGGGCTGTCAGTGGAATACAACATCCACTCGTCTGCTCTAAATGGTCTATGAAACCACATGCCGTGATCTAAGCTGGCACTTTGTACATTGCCTTTAGCAAAACTTAATCTGTGAGGATTTAAAGATGTACTTAATAATCCCATGTCTGAAGCATAGGCCAGAATAGCCTGATGACAAATATCATCATCTGGAAGCTTAGCCACTGCTTTCATCCATACGTGTTTATAGGGCGGCTGCTTTTTGGGTTCTTCAAACATACCTTCGCCAGGTAAGTTTCTTATCTCAATGGGTCTTTCTCTCGTAAAAAATTCTCTAAACCTTTCTGGAACCTTGTCTATCATTTGTTTTCTCATCTCAAGATCACTCATGCACTTTTCGGGCCCAGGTATATCTGGCATATCAATTTGATGAGTGGGACCAGTTTCTTTTTTATGAAACGAAGAAGACATATTAAATATCGGTTCACCTTTCTGTATGGCTATTACCCTTCGAGTTGTAAAACTCCCACCATCTCTTATCCTATCTACGTCGTAGATAATCGGTTGCTTCATATCACCCGGTCTTAAAAAATAAGCATGTAAAGAGTGAACACTACGTTTTTTATCCACCGTCTTTGCTGCTGCAGTCAACGCCTGCCCTAAAACTTGTCCGCCAAAAACCCTTGGTCCTCCAATGTTTTCACTTTGTCCTCTAAACAGATTGTCTTCTAATTGTTCTAAGTCGAGAAGTTTTATAAGTTTATCTAGTGCTTTTCTTTTCATAGTTATTTAAATTTTCTCTCTTCCCACCAAGGATAAAATTCCGGCATATCTTCTGAAACTTTACTGGGAAACTCAGGAGGACGTTTTTCTAAGAAAGACTCTACCCCTTCTTTTGCATCTCCGCCCTGACCTAGTTCGTATATGGCTCTTGAGTCAACTTTATGTGCTTCCATTGGGTGATCGGCTCCCAATAACTTCCAGAGCATTTGTCGAGTCATGGCAACGGATACAGCCGAGGTATTCTCTACTATTTCTTGCGCAATTTTGTTTGCCTCTTCCAATAGCTTGTCTGCTGGGTGTATTGATCGTATCAAGCCACCTTCTTTAGCCTCTTCTGGAGAGAATACTCTTCCTGACAATGTCCACTCCAAGGCTTTATTGATGCCAACCACTCTCGGTAAAAACCAACTTGAAGCAGCTTCTGGAACTAAGCCCCGACGAGCAAAAACAAAACCAAATTTCGCTTCTTCACTTGCGATTCTAATATCCATGGGAAGCGTCATTGTTACTCCGACGCCTACAGCAGGACCGTTAAAAGCAGCAATGATCGGTTTTGGACAATCAAATATAGCTAAGGTTGTTCTGCCTCCACCATCTCGCATCCATTCAGGGTCATCTTTTATCCCTTCAGTTTCACCTTTGTTATTTCTTACCTCTCTGTT
>LUQU01000070.1 GCA_001628005.1 SAR86 cluster bacterium REDSEA-S09_B4 | reverse complement strand
GATGAATCCTTTAGCTGAAGACCTGTTAGTGGGTTGTTGCGTAATTTTTATCTTAACTAGATTAGAAAGCTTGATTGAATTGGGAACCTTTCCTTTAATATTTACGTAATTGTGTCTTCCAGAATCTAAAGGTAAGGCCTTGTAACTTTTACCAAACTTTTCAACCTTACCTATGAAGGAAGTTGTATTGGATTCCAAGACTTTTTCTATTTGTACCCATCGTTTGGGAGTTAAAGAACATTGAACCTTGTCACCAACAAAGGCTTTTCGTAATTCTCTCACAGATATTTTGTAGGATTCTTCCGAGTAAGAATCTATTACTCGATATCTATTACTTTTGGTCTTTTTAAGAATTCCATTTATCCGAGACTTAGGTTTATTACTTCGCCTAAGTCTTTTCTTTCTTTTTGAAGTCTTATACCCCATAGCAAAAGTTTCTATTGAGATTTTGAGTTTTTATTTTGTTCAACTTAATGATATGTTTCTCTTAAGTAATTATAAGGAGAGTGGCTCTTGTTAGGTGTAATAATATATTTATTCTTTCTTACTGTTCTGTTTCTTTTATGGCAATACTCCAGAGGGGAAAAATTAGGAAGCAGATTAGGTCTCTTAGCGGGTATTTGGGGTGTGGTGATTGTCTTCTATATTTTAATGGTTATGATTTTTTAAGGAGAAGAACATGACAGTAAATCATTATGATTGGTCTGCTTATCATGCAAATGTTCGCCCAAATAAAATTGCCATAAGGGATTTAAGTATTAATAAAGAACTGACTTATTCAGAGTTAGATATCAGGTCAAATAAATTAGCTGAGTGGCTACAAAGAAATGGTGTAGGTAAGGGTGACAGGGTTGCCATTCTGTCGCAAAACTGCACTGAATTCTTTGAGTTGGAGTTTGCTTGCGCAAAAATTGGTGCCATAGAACTTCCTCTTAATTGGAGGTTGACCAAACCTGAGCTCGAGTACATTTTGAATGACAGCACGCCTACAGTATTAATTTATGATGCTGGTTTTTTAGACATATCTCTTGAGCTAAAGAAAGATTGTCAAATTAAGGAATCACTTCAGATAGACAATGAAGACTCTTCAAGCCAATACGAAAGTGCTCTCAGAGAATCAAATGGCAATTATCAAGAAGTACCCACTACGCACGATGATCTAATAATGATTATGTACACATCGGGCACCACAGGACACCCTAAGGGAGCAATGATTAATCACAGGATGCAGCTTTATAATTGTATAAATTTAGCTGCCCCTGCTTTTGTCAGTCCAGAAACTGTGCAGTTAGTAGTTTTACCTCTGTTTCATACGGGCGGTATGAATTGTTATGCCAATCCGGTACTTCATGCGGGTGGTGAATTAATCCTTATAAGAGAATTTGATCCAGGCTTGGCTCTCTCCATTCTGGGAAGCTCAGAGTATAAAGTTTCCCATTGGTATTGGAGGTGCACCTTGTGCAGAGGCTATTTTAAAGACTTGGTCAGGAAGGGGGGTATCTATGATCCAGGGTTGGGGTATGACAGAAACTAGTCCTGGAGGAATTGGTCTTGATGCCGCTGACGCAGAGAGAAAAATAGGATCAGCTGGAAAACCATTAATGCATACTGAAGTTAAAGTGGTGGATGATGATGGCAATGAGCTCCCTTGGGGAGAGGTAGGAGAACTTTATATTAGAGGTCCCAATATAACTCCTGGATATTGGAATAAGCCAGAGGCAACTGAAGATTCATTTGACGGTGATTGGTTAAAAACTGGAGACGCTGCAAGATTTGATGATGAAGGTTTTGTCTACATCGTAGACCGTTGGAAAGACATGTATATTTCTGGAGGAGAAAATGTTTATCCTGCAGAAGTTGAAAACGTTATCTATCAATTACCTCAAATCGCGGAAGCTGCTGTAATTGGAGTACCAGATGAGAGATGGGGTGAAACTGGAAAAGTCTTTATTTCACTCAAAGAAGGTCAAACAATAGAAGAGAAAGAAATCATAGAACATTGTTTGAAGAACCTAGCTAAGTTTAAAGTTCCACAAAGCGTCGAGTTTATAGAGTTACTGCCTAGAAATGCTACAGGAAAGGTTCTAAAGAGAGAATTAAGAGAAGAGGTTGTGGGTTCTAATGCCCCAGCTATAAGTTAAGATTAAAGGAGAGGGGTTATGGATTTAGGGATTTGTGTAGCATCACATATTGGTGATGTAGATTATGTAGTTCGCGCGGAAGAACTAGGATACAAGTGTGCATGGTTGGCAGATTCACAAATGCTATGGTCAGACTGTTATGCAACTCTTGCTTTAGCAGCAACTCGAACCAATAAAATTCCCCTTGGAACAGGAGTAGCTATAACCGGTACTAGGCCAGCTCCAGTTAATGCAGCAGGTATTGCAACTATAAATGCTCTAGCTCCTGGACGTACTTTTTTTGGTGTTGGAGCAGGAAATACTGCTATGAGAGTCATGGGGCTGCCTCCGCATCGCATAAAACAATTTGAACAGTATTTA
Organism: SAR86 cluster bacterium REDSEA-S09_B4; assembly: GCA_001628005.1. GTDB lineage: Bacteria > Pseudomonadota > Gammaproteobacteria > Magnimaribacterales > Magnimaribacteraceae > AEGEAN-183. Next base: position 430 of record LUQU01000070.1, on the reverse strand, counting down.
CAAACTTTGGCTCCTCTATTAAAGGGCGAAGAAAGCGAATTGCATGTTGGAGATAAATCCTTACTGATTAAACACATCATGCCAGATAAAGGCTTTGTTAATTTTAAAGATCCAATTCCACTATACATTTCAGGTTTTGGTCCTAAGTCATTGGTTTTAGCGGGAAAATACGGAGATGGAGCTGTTTTAGGAGTGAATACACCTGAAACAGTAAGCGGTATGTGGCATTTAATTCAGGAGGGCGCCAAAGAAATAAATCGTGACCTCAAACCCAAAGAAAATTATTACACCACAGCCTTAACCTCAATGGTGGTATTAGAAGAAGGTGAAGCAGTAGATTCTGATCGTGTTAAATCTGAGTGTGGTGCCATGGCCATGGCAGCTGTGCATTACAACTACGATCAATATAGAAATTTTGGCCATCAACCAC